>NZ_JAEVHJ010000133.1:0-16654 GCF_016802855.1 Micromonospora sp. ATA51
CCGGCGGAGCAGGTCCCGGCGGGGCGCTGAGGCGCTGTCAGAGGGCGTGCCCGGTGGTGGCGTCCACGTGGTCGGGGACCGTCTCGTGCCGGTCCCCGACGCTGGACGTGCCGGACGGCTCGAACATCAGGATCGACGCGCCCCCGGCGCTGGACGGCCGGTGCTCGACGCCGCGCGGCACCACGAACACCGCGCCGCGCGGCAGCACCACCTCCCGCTCCCCCGCCCCGGCGCGCAGCGCGATGCGCAGCTCCCCGTCGAGCACCAGGAAGAACTCGTCGGTGTGCTCATGGACGTGCCAGACGTGCTCACCGGCCACCTTGGCGATCCGGACGTCGTAGTCGTTGACTCTCGTGACGATGCGCGGGCTCCACAGCTGGTCGAAACCCGCCAGGGCGGCGGCCAGCTCGATCGGCTCATCTCTCATGCCGTCATCGTCGCCCACCGGCGCCGTTCACAGGGGACGGTGCATGATGTGCAGGCCCACCCGGCCCAGGGTGGGATGCGCGAAGGCCTCCGGCACCGTGCCGATCACCGTGAACCCGAGCTGCCGGTACAGCCGCACTGCCGCCTCGTTGACCTCCACCACCGCGTTGAACTGCATCGCCGCGTACCCCTGCCGGCCGGCCCAGTCCAGCGCGTACTCGCACAGGGCCCGGCCGACGCCGCGGCCGCGGGCGGCGGCGGACACCATGAAACTGGCGGTGGCGACGTGCGCACCGGGGCCGGGCTTGTTCGGCCCCATCTTGGCGGTGCCGAGGATCTTGCCGTCCTCCTCCGCCACCACCGTGTGGCCGGGCGCCGCCTCCACCCAGACGTCGTGGCAGATTTCGGGCGTCCAGGTCGGGTCGTACGGGAAGGTGTCCCCGGCGGTGACGACGTCCTCGACGATCGGCCAGACCTGCTCCCAGTCGGCCTCGGTGAAATCCCGGATGCGCATGCCAGGCACGCTAGTCGGACGCCCCGCTCGACGGCGACCAGTAATCCGCCCGCGCGTGCCCGAACCGTGCCCGAACCGTGACCGCCGGCCGCGCCCACGGGTCGACGTGGACAGCGACGAGAACGGTCTGCCGGTCTTCGTCTGCCGGGGACTGCGGCGCCCGTGGACGCAGCTCTGGGACACCGAGGTCCGCCACGCCTCGTGAGGTGACCGTCTCACGGTGTCCGCGAGGGCTTCGGTCAGGTGGCGACGTAGGCCGCGAGGTGCTCGCCGGTGAGGGTGGAGCGGGCGGTGACGAGGTCGGCGGGTGTGCCCTCGAAGACGATCCGGCCGCCGTCGTGGCCGGCGCCGGGGCCGAGGTCGATGATCCAGTCGGCGTGCGCCATGACCGCCTGGTGGTGCTCGATGACGATGACCGACTTGCCTGAGTCGACGAGCCGGTCGAGCAGGCCGAGCAGTTGCTCGACGTCGGCGAGGTGGAGGCCGGTGGTCGGCTCGTCGAGGACGTAGACGCCGCCCTTCTCGGCCATCCGGGTGGCCAGCTTGAGCCGCTGCCGCTCACCGCCGGACAGCGTGGTCAGCGGCTGCCCCAGCAAGAGGTAGCCGAGCCCGACGTCGACGAGCCGCCGCAGGATCGCGTGGGCCGCCGGGGTCCGCGCCTCGCCGGCGTCGAAGAATCCCTCGGCCTCGGTCACCGACATCGCGAGCACCTCACTGATGTCGCGGCCGCCGAGGTGGTATTCCAGCACCGATGCCTGGAACCGCTTCCCCTCGCACTCCTCGCAGGTGGTGGCGACGCCGGCCATCATCGCCAGGTCGGTGTAGATGACGCCGGCGCCGTTGCAGGTGGGGCAGGCCCCCTCGGAGTTGGCGCTGAACAACGCCGGCTTCACACCGTTGGCCTTCGCGAACGCCTTGCGGATCGGGTCGAGCAGACCGGTGTACGTCGCCGGGTTGCTCCGTCGCGAGCCGCGGATCGCGCCCTGGTCGACCGACACCACACCGTCCCGCCCGGCCACCGAGCCGTGGATCAGCGAGCTCTTGCCCGACCCGGCCACGCCGGTGACGACGACCAGCACGCCGAGCGGGATGTCGACGTCCACGTCCTGAAGGTTGTGGGTGCTGGCGCCGCGCACCTCCAGCACCCCCGACGATGTCCGCACCGACGGTTTCACGGCGGCCCGGTCGTCCAGGTGCCGCCCGGTGAGCGTGCCGCTGAGCCGCAGCCCCTCGACGGTTCCCTCGAACACCACCTCGCCACCGGCGGCGCCGGCGCGGGGGCCGAGGTCCACGACGTGGTCGGCGATCGCGATCGCCTCCGGCTTGTGCTCGACGACCAGCACGGTGTTGCCCTTGTCGCGCAGTTGCAGCAGCAGCTCGTTCATCCGCTGGATGTCGTGCGGGTGCAGCCCGATGGTCGGCTCGTCGAAGACGTAGGTCACGTCGGTGAGCGACGACCCGAGGTGTCGGATCATCTTGGTGCGTTGCGCCTCACCGCCCGAGAGCGTCCCCGACGGGCGGTCGAGGCTGAGGTAGCCGAGCCCGATCTCGACGAACGAGTCGAGGGTGTGATGCAACGCCGCCAGCAGCGGCGCGACGGACGGTTCGTCCAGACCCCGCACCCACCCGGCGAGGTCGCTGATCTGCATCGCGCAGGCGTCGGCGATGTTGATCCCCTTGATCTTCGACGACCGGGCCGCCGCACTGAGTCGGGTGCCGCCGCAGTCGGGGCAGGTGGAGAAGACGACCGCCCGGTCCACGAACGCGCGGATGTGCGGCTGCATCGCCTCGCGGTCCTTGGACAGAAACGACTTCTGGATCTTCGGGATCAGACCCTCGTACGTCAGGTTGATGCCCTCGACCTTGACCTTGGTCGGCTCCTTGTAGAGGAGGTCGTGGAGCTCCTTCTTCGTGAACTTGCGGATCGGCTTGTCCGGATCGAAGAAGCCGCAGCCGCTGAAGATGCGGCCGTACCAGCCGTCCATGCTGTACCCGGGGATGGTCAGCGCACCCTCGTTGAGCGACTTGCAGTCGTCGTACAGCGCGGACAGGTCGAAGTCACTCACCCTGCCCATGCCCTCGCACCGCGGGCACATGCCACCCGTGATGCTGAAGCTCCGCCGCTCCTTCGTCGTTCTGCCCCCGCGGTCGACGGTGACCGCACCGGCGCCACTGATCGAGGCGACGTTGAAGGAGAACGCCTGGGGCGAGCCGATGTGCGGTTTCCCGAGTCGGCTGAAGAGGATGCGCAGCAACGCGTTGGCGTCGGTGGCGGTGCCGACCGTGGAACGGGCGTTGGCGCCCATCCGCTCCTGGTCGACGATGATCGCGGTGGTCAGCCCGTCGAGCACGTCGACCTCGGGCCGCGCCAGCGTCGGCATGAACCCCTGCACGAAGGCGCTGTACGTCTCGTTGATCAGCCGCTGCGACTCCGCGGCGATGGTCCCGAAGACCAGCGAGCTCTTTCCGGAGCCGGAGACGCCGGTGAACACCGTCAGCCGGCGCTTCGGGATCTCGATGCTGACGTCCTTGAGGTTGTTCACGCGCGCGCCGTGCACGCGGATCAGATCGTGGCTGTCGGCAACGTGCAGAGCGGGTGACTGCGTGTCCGTCCTCGTGGCCGTGCTCATCGTGTCTCCATCTGTTACGCGGGACCGCCGTCGCGGTGTCCGTCGACGTCGCCCGGCCCGATCTGACCAGCTTCGAGCGGTATCTCTGGTTCTGGGTGGTCGGCGCGGTCGCGGCAACGGTCGTTGCTCATCTGATCGACGGTGTCGGCCGGGGTGGCCCGACACCCGTCCGGCTGACACCGGCCGGGGTCGCGCTCGGCGCAGGAACCAAGTATCCACGCCGCTTCGGCCCGCGCAGCCCCTGTGGCCTCGGCCACGCGGCGCGCCGGCCGGGGCGGCAGACCGACCAGCGGCCGTCACGCATCAGCTCGCAGGTCATGGCTGCGATGACCGGACGGCTCAGCGCAGCTCCTGGATGCGGATCAGGTTGCCCGCAGGGTCGCGGAAGGCGCAGTCGCGGATGCCGTACGGCTGCTCGGTCGGCTCCTGGACGACCTCGGCGTCGCCGGCCTGCAGCTTGTCGAAGGTGCCGTCGAGGTCGCGGGTGGCCAGCAGGATCCAGCCGTAGGTGCCCTTGGCCATCATCTCGGCGATGGTGCGGCGCTCGTCGTCGGTGACGCCGGGGTCGGCGGCCGGCGGCGCCAGGAGGATGGACGTGTCGGGCTGGTCGGCGGGTCCGACCGTGATCCAGCGCATCTTGCCCTGTCCGACGTCGTTGCGGACCTCGAAGCCGAGGGTGTCGCGGTAGAAGGCCAGGGAGGCGTCCGGGTCGGTGTGCGGGAGGAAGCTGGTGTGAATGGTGATGTCCATGGCAGTCACGCTAGGTGCGGCTCGGCGGCCGGCGCTTCTCGATTCCTGATCGGTCTGGTCACCTGCTTCGCCACGCACGGCGGCATCCCCGCCGTCGCACGCGCCGCCTGGTCCCGATAGACGCTGGGCGGCACACCGACCAACTCGGTGAAACGAGTGCTGAAGGTGCCCAGCGACGCGCAGCCGACCGCAAAACAGACCTCGGTGACGCTGAGGTCACCACGACGCAGCAGCGCCATCGCGCGCTCGATGCGTCTCGTCATGAGATAGCCGTACGGCGACTCGCCGTAGGCGCGCCGGAACTCGCGGCTGAGGTGCCCGGCCGACATGTGCGCGCCGCGGGCGAGCGCCTCGACGTCCAGCGGCTGCGCGTACTCCCGGTCGATCCGGTCCCGGACGCGGCGCAGCCGGGCGAGGTCGCTCAGTCGCTGCGCCGCAGCAGGTCTGCTGGTCACCTGCCAGATCGTGCCACATAGGCGCCCCGAGTGTGCCGGCGACGAGGCCGGCCATCGTCAGAGGAGTCACACTTGTCGCCATGCTCTGGGGTGTCAGCGGTCCACTCTTCCTCCTCGACTATGTGGCGGCGGTCGCCGGGGCGCTGGCCGTCGCCCTGTCGATCAGAACGCTCACCGGCTGGCGTACCCGGGGGGAGCCGCTGACCACCGTCGAGCTGGCGTACCTCACCGACCGGGCCGGGCTGGCCTGCCAGGTCGGCGTGGCGGCGCTGCGCCGGGCCGGCGCGGTACGCCGGGGTGAGCTGTCGACGCTGTCGGTCGACGGTCCACCCCCGGCCGGCTCGGCCCCGCTGGTCCGGGCCCTGCACGCCGCGCTGCGCAGGCCACAGACCTGGGCGGCCGTGCTCGCCGACCCCGCCGTGGGGCGGGCCCTGCGGCGGCTGGTCGGCCGGCTGGTGCGCGACGGCTGGCTGCTGACCCCGGCGCAGCGGCGGCGGATCGCGCTCGGCACCCTGCCGGTGTTCGCGGTGGCCGCGGTCGGGGTGACCCGGCTGCTCGACAGCGCGGTCGAGGGGCGTACGGCCGGCGGCCCCGCGTCGGTGGCCGGCCTGCTGCTCTGCTGCCTGGCCACGGCGTTGGCCGGCTGGTGGCTGTGTGAGGTGCCCGAGACCGGGTCGGCCGCCCGGCGCCTGCTGCGCCGGCACCGCCGCGCCCACGCCGACCTGAACCCGGAGCGCCGGCCGGCGTGGAGCGAGCGCGGCACGGACGAGCTGCTCACCGGGATGGCGCTGTTCGGACCCCGTCCGCTGCTCGCGGTCGACCCCCGGTTCGCCGAACTGGTCGGCGTCGACGCCGAACGCACCCGGCCGGCCACCCGGGTGCCCGCCCGGCGCGTGATCCGGCCGCCGACGGTCGCGGCAGGCGGGTCCCGGGCGGCGCCGACGGCAGCCTAGAGTCGGCCCGTGCCGCTGCTCGTCGGACCCGCCGTGCCGCCCGGGTGGATGGCCGCGTCGCCGCAACCCCGGATCGCCGCCGAGGGCCTGCTGCTGCGGCCCTGGCAACCGGCGGACCGCCCCACCCGTGGTGGCCGGTTACGCCGACCCGGCCATCCAGCGCTGGCACTGCCGATCGATGACCGACGGCGAGGCGGCGGACTGGATAGCCGCCTGGCCGGGCCGGTGGCGCGGCGAGACCGGCGCGGGTTGGGCGATCGTCGACGCCGACCGGGTGGTCGGGCAGCTCAGCCTGCGCCGGGTCGTCCTCGCCGAGGGCCTGGCGGAGGTGTCGTACTGGGTGCTGCCGGGCGCGCGCGGCCGGCGCGTCGCCCCGCGGGCGCTGGCCGCGCTCGCCGAATGGTGCTTCGGGACGCTGCGGCTGCACCGCTTGGAGCTGAGCCACTCGACGGCCAACCTCCCGTCGTGCCGGGTGGCGCAGCGCGCCGGCTTCGCCGCGGAAGGCACGAAACGCGGCGAGGGGTACCACGTCGACGGTTGGCACGACATGCACCTGCACGCCCGCCTCGCCAGCGACGAGGCGACCGGCGCGACCACGTCGACCGGGTGAGCGGCCGGCCGGCGGGCAGGTTACCGGTCGACGACGGTGCCGTCGGGGAGCCGCGGCGGGACGCCACGGTGCACACCACGACCGGATGCGGCAGAGTGGCAGCCGGCGTCCGCGCCGGGCGCCGGACGAGGAGGGCAGTGGCCGTGGAACGTACGACCGGGGTGGTGTTCCCCATGGCCGACGGCACGCGCAGCACGTCCGCGCTCGGCCGCGCCGTCGTCGCCGACGCCCTGCGCACCGTCGACCCGGTCGGCGCGCGGTCGGCCGAACACGAGACCAACTGGCGGCACGGCTACCTCGGACACTTCCGCCGCCTGGTCGAGGCGGGGCTGCTCTCCCGCGAGGCGGCGGTGACCGTCGCCCGCGACGGGCTCGCCTCCCTGCACGCCCGGATGCGGGTGGTCCCGGACGACGGCCCGGAGACCGCGCTGGACGAGGTCTTCACCGCCCCCGCCGCGCCGGCGTTGCACACGGCCACCGTCACCGGCACCGGCGCGGCCGAGCGGGAACTCTCCCTGCCCTACCGGGGGCAGCGGCTGCGCGGCGACGACCTGCGCCGCCGGCTCGACGCCTGGGTCACCGCCGGCGTCGTCGAACCGTCCTGCGCCGAGGCGGTACGCGCCGTCCTGGCCAACCCCGAGTGGCTCGACCTGCGTGACCAACGCGTGGTGGTGCTCGGGGCGGGCGCGGAGATGGGCCCGCTGCCGTCGGTGCTGCGCTGGGGTGGTGACGTCGTCGCGGTGGACCTGCCGCGTCCGGAGATCTGGCGGCGGCTGCTGCGCACCGCCCACCGGTACGCCGGACGCCTGCACCTGCCGGTTCGACCCGGCACCGCCGACGACGACCAGGCGCTCGCCGCCGGCGCCGGCGCGGACCTGCTGCACCGCCTCCCGCAGGCCGCCGAGTGGCTGCTCGGCCTCGACGGCCGGCTCGTGCTCGGCAACTACGTCTACGCCGACGGGGCGACCAACGTGCGGGTCGCCATGGCCGTCGACGCGCTCACCCGGCACCTGCAGCAGCAGCGCGCCGACGTGGCGCTGGCGTTCCTCGCCACCCCCACCGACGTGTTCGCCGTCCCCGCCGACGCGGTCCGTCACGCGGAACACGGCTACGCCGCCCGCGGCGTCGCCCGCCGGTCCCTGCGGGTGCTCTCCGGCGGTCGGCTGCTGCACCGCAACTACCCGCCGGGCGCCGACCCCGGGATCAACGACAGCCTGGTGCCGCAGCAGGGCCCGAACTACGCCCTGGCGAAGCGGTTGCAGCGGTGGCGGGCGACGGTGGCGCGGGACGCCGGGACCATGGTGTCGTTCAAGGTGGCCCCGCCGACGCGGACCCGGTCGGTGCTGCGCAACCGGGCGCTCGCCGCCGCGTACGCCGGCGCGCACCGGTTCGGCATCGAGGTGTTCGAACCCGCCACCAGCAACACGCTGATGGCCGCGCTGCTGGTGCACGACCTGCGCACCGGCGGCGGCCCGGCGCACGCCCACCCGTGGCAGGACGAGGCGTACGCCGCGGCGCACGGTGGGCTGTGGCGGGTGCCGTACGCCCCGCGCAGCGCCCTCGGCCTCGCCGTCCTGCTCGGTCTCGGGGCCGCACGCGGCTGACCGGCCGGCTACCTGTTCAGCACGTTCACGGCGAGGTCCCGCACCACCGACTCGTCGACGTCCACGCCGAGTCCGGGGCCGGTCGGTACCCGGGCGACCCCGTCGCCGACCTCGACGGTCGCGCCCGTGGCGTACGACGAGGTCACGAACTGGCGTCCGTTGAGGTCCACGGGCGTGTCGATGCCGTACGCCGAGAACAGGTGCAGCGAGGCGGCGAGGCCGAGGTCGGAGTCGGTGAGCCCGGATCCCATCAGCCGTACCCCGCTGTCCTCGGCGAGCGCGCAGAGCCGGCGCGACAGGGTCAGGCCGCCGCTGCGCTGCACCTTCGCGATGGCGACGTCCACCGCGTCCAGCTTGACGAAGGTGGCCAGGTCGCTGGGATGGCGCAGGCTCTCGTCGAGCGCCACCGGCACCGGCGACGCGTCCCGCAGCCGCCGCAGCCCGGCGATGTCGTTGGCGGGCAACGGCTGCTCGAACGTGGTGACGTCCAGGTCGGCCAGGCGGCGGGCCACCCGCAGGGCGGCGTCGACGGTGTACCCCTGGTTGGCGTCCACCCACAGCGCGGCGTCCGGCGCGGCGGCCCGGACCGCGCGCACCACGGCCACGTCCTCGGCCTCGGTGTGCAGCCCGACCTTCACCTTGAAGGCCCGGTATCCGAGGGCGTGTCCCTCCGCCACGCAGTCGGCGACCTCACCGGCGGTCTGCCCGGAGACGATCCAGCCCAACGCGATGGTCTCCCGGCGGCGCTGGCCCCACAGCATCCCGACCGGCACGCCGAGCGCCCGGCCGAGCAGGTCGTGCAGCGCGACGTCGACGGCGCACTTGGCCAGGGGCGCCCCGATGGTGAAGCCGCGGTTGACGGCCCGGTCGAAGGCGGTGGTCACCCCGTCGAGGTCCCAGCAGGGGCGGCCGAGGACCGCCGGCGCCAGGTAACGGTCGATGGTGGTGACGATGGATTCCGCGGTCTCGTAGGTCCAGGCCGGGATGGGTGTCGCCTCACCCCAGCCGGTGACGCCGTCGGCGCTGACCTTCACCAGGACGCGGATGCTGGGGGTGCCGGCGACCGCGACCGACCCGCCGGACACGCCGAAGGAGCGCACGGTGGGCAGGGCGACGGCGTACGTCTCGACGGAGTCGATCGTCAGTCCGGCCAGCACGGTGGCGGGAAGGGTCACGGAGCCGCCTTTCGGTGCGGAGGTCGTCGTCAGGTGAGCTTGGCGGTGCTGGCTCGGATGACCACCTCGCCGCCCATCCGGTGGATCCGGCGGCGCCGCCCGGTGTTCTCGGTGAGCGCGAGTTCCATCGCCTTCTCGCCGAGCTGCTGCAGCGGTAGCGCCACCGTAGTCAGCGGCGGGGTGAGGTCGCGGACGGCGGGGATGTCGTCGAAACCGGCGACGGACACGTCGTTCGGCACGGACAGGCCGTGGTCGCGCAGGGCGGCGCAGGCGCCGATGGCCATCACGTCGGTCAGCGCGAACACGCAGGTGGCCTCCAGCCCGCGGGCCAGCAGCTCGCTCATCGCGCCGTAGCCGCCGTCGCGGGTGAAGGGGCCCTCGACGATGTCGGTGACGGCCAGGGTCACGCCGGCCTTCTTGAGCTCGTCGCGGAACCCGCCGAGCCGGTCGGCGACCGTGGTCAGCATCGGGGGGCCGGTGAGGACCGCGAACCGGCGGTGTCCCAGTTCGAGCAGCGCGCGGGCCATGGCGGCGGCCCCGGCCCGGTTCTCCGGCAGGACGCTGTCGACGCGCAGGCTGCGGTGCCTGCTGACCACCGCGACGCGGCCTCCGCCGTCGAGGTAGGGCTTCAGCTCGGCTTCGAGGGCCCGTTCCCACCGGGGGTCCTCGAAGCCGGAACCGATGAGCAGGATGGCGGGGGCCCGCTCGGCGCGCAGCATCGACACGTATGCGATCTCGCGTTCCGGGTCGCGGAACGTGCTGGCCAGCATCACCAGCAGGTCGTTGTCCCCGGCGACCCGCATGACCCCGCCGGCCACGGCGGCGAAGTAGGGGTCGCTGACGTCGTGGCAGATGACGCCGACGGTGCGGTGGGAGGCGCCGGCGAGGGCCCGGGCGTGCGCGTTCGGCGTGTACGCCAGCTGCTCGGCCGCCGCCAGCACCCGGTCGCGCAGGTGCGGGGTCACCCGGGTGCCGTTGAGTGCCCGGGAGGCCGTGGCGAGCGAGACGTCGGCGGCTCTGGCCACGTCCTCCAACGTCACGTGCGTCCGTGGCTGCATCGAGTCTCCCCTGCGGAAGTTCTTGACCGGATTATTTCGGCGTGGTTACCGTAGCAGCCTGAAAGCGCTTACTGAAAGCGCATTCAGGGCCGGGCGGATCCCCCTCCCCGGCTCGCCGACGGCACGCGCCTACCCAGCGGCTGTGAACCCGGGATCGCCGGCCAGCCAGGGAGAACGGAGGGTCATGGCCGCGCAGAGCACCATCGAGCAACGGGAGCGGCCGGCTTCCCCCAGCGGTCCCACGTCGACCGCGCGCCGCCCGGCCGGGGCGGGGACGACCGTGGCCCGGTTCGTCCGCAAGACCTGGCGCCCGGCCGCCGTCCTCGTGGCGATCTTCGTCGTCTGGTGGGCGGTGACCGCCGCGAACCTCGTCAAGCCGTACCTGGTTCCCTCGCCCGGCAGGACGCTGGACGTCGTCCTGGCCCAGTCGGGCTACTTCGCGCACCACACCTGGATCACCAGCTATGAGACGGTGCTGGGCTTCGCGATCGCGATCGCGGTCGGTGTGCTGTCCGCCGTCGTCATGGTGTACTCCCCCACGATCGAGAAGAGTCTCTACCCCCTTCTGCTGTTCGCGCAGGTCATCCCGAAGATCGCCATCGCGCCGCTGTTCATCGTCTGGCTGGGCTTCGGGCTCACGCCGAAGATCGTCGTCGCGGTCCTGATGGCCTTCTTCCCCATCGTCATCTCGACGGTCACCGGCCTGAAGTCGATCGACCCCGAGATGCTGCAACTGTCGGCCACGATGGGCGCGGGTCCCGCCCAGACCTTCCGGAAGATCCGGTTCCCCGCCGCGCTGCCGCACCTGTTCGCCGGCCTCAAGGTCGCCGCGACGATGGCCGTCACCGGCGCGGTGGTGGGCGAGTTCGTCGGCGCCAACGAGGGCCTCGGCTACGTCATCCTCCAGGCCAACGGCAACCTCGACACCCCCATGCTCTTCGCCGGGCTGCTCATCATGTCGCTGCTCGGCGTGGTCCTGTTCGTGGTCGTGGAACTGCTCGAGTACTTCGTCCTTCCCTGGCACGCAAGCCGCCGTACCGACGCCGTTACGACGTCGCTCTGAATAGGAGAAACCTCGCATGAAGTTGCGCACCCTCGCCGCCGCGCTCATGCCGGCGCTGTTGCTGGTCGCCGCCGGCTGCGGCTCGGACTCGGGCGAGCAGGCCAAGAACGCCCAGGGCCTCGACAAGGTCACCCTGACTCTCAACTGGTACCCCTACGGTGAACACGCGCCGTTCTACTTCGGCAAGAAGCAGGGCATTTTCGCCAAGCACGGCATCGACCTGACCATCCAGGCCGGCCAGGGCTCGCAGAAGACCGTCCAGGCCACCGCCGCCGGTCAGACCGACTTCGGCTGGGCCGACACGCCCGCACTGCTGTCCGCCGTGAGCCAGGGGATGAACGTCAAGAGCGTCGGGGTGTTCCTCCAGACGACCCCGTCGTCGGTGCAGTTCTTCAGCGACAAGAACATCAGCTCGCCCGCCGACCTCAAGGGCAAGACCATCGCATCCACCGCCGGCGACGCGCTGAGCAAGACCTTCCCGGCCTTCCTCAAGGCCAACGGCATGAGCCCGACCGACGTCACCCTGCAGAACACCGACCCCGCCGGGAAGATGGCCGCCGTCATGTCGGGCAAGACCGACGCGCTGCTCGGCTTCGCCACCGACCAGGGGCCGACGATGCAGGAAAAGGCCGGCAAGCCGGTCTCCTACCTCAAGTTCGCCGAGCACGGCCTGACCTTCTACAGCAACGGCCTGCTCGCCTCGGGCGACACGATCAACGGCAAGAAGGACCTGGTCAAGCGGATGGTCGCGGCCAGCAGCGAGGCCTGGTCCGCCGCCCAGGGCAACCCGAGCGGCGCGGTGGAGGCCATGCAGGGCGCCTCGCAGCAGCTTCCCTCGACGAAGGTCCTCACCGACCAGTTCAACGCCACGCTCCAGCTGCTGCACACCGACGCCACCAAGGGCCAGGCCCCGGGCGTCAACGACGAGTCCGACTGGAACAAGACCATCGGCGTCTTCGCCGACGCCGGTGTCATCACCAAGGCGGAGTCGCCGGCGACCTACTGGGACGCGAGCTTCGCGCCGAAGGGATGACCTCGATGACGGTCGGAAACACCGCCATGCAGCGGCCCACGGACGCCACGGCGACCGGCGCCGCGGTCGACATCGACCAGGTCGCCGTCCGCTTCCACACCAAGAAGAAGGACGTCACGGCGCTCACCGACGTCTCGCTGCGCATCGAACCGGGCGAGTTCGTCTCGATCGTCGGCGCCTCCGGCTGCGGCAAGTCGACCCTGCTGAAGCTGGTGTCCGGCCTGCTGCGGCCCTCGTCCGGCCAGGTGCGGCTGCACGGCGAGGAGGTCCGGGGGCCGCGGCGCGACATCGGGTACGTCTTCCAGCGGGCCGCCCTGCTGGAGTGGCGCACGGCGCGGCGCAACATCCTGATCCAGGCCGAGATGCGCCGGATGCCGAAGACCCAGGCACGACAGCGCGTCGAGGAACTGATCGCGATGACCGGCCTGACCGGCTTCGAGGACGCGTACCCGAACGAGCTGTCCGGCGGGATGCAGCAGCGGGTGGCCCTGTGCCGCGCGCTGCTGCACCGCCCCCCGGTGCTGCTCATGGACGAGCCGTTCGGCGCGCTCGACGCGCTCACTCGCGAGCAGATGAACGTCGAGCTGCGCCGGATCTGGCGGGAGACCGGCACGACCGTGCTGCTGGTCACCCACTCCATCGCGGAGGCCGTCTACCTGGCCGACCGGGTGATCGTCATGACCCCTCGCCCCGGCACCGTCGCCGAGGTCATCAACGTCGACCTGCCGGTCGAGCGGGACTACGGGCAGACCATGGCCGCGCCGGAGTTCGCCCGCGCCACGGGCCGCATCCGGGATCTGCTCGGAGCGACGACGACCGCCGAATAACCACCGGACCTGGAAGGACACACACGTGGAGCGCACGTCTATCGGGATCATCCTCAACGGCGTGACCGGACGGATGGGATACCGGCAGCACCTCGTCCGGTCCCTGCTCGCCATCCGCGAGCAGGGCGGCCTGCCCGCCCGCGACGGCAGCCGCATCTGGCCCGAGCTGACCCTGGTGGGCCGCAACGAGGCCCGGCTCGCCGAGATCGCCGCCCGGCACGGGCTGACCTCGTACACGACGGACCTGGACGCCGCGCTCGCCGACGAGTCCCACCAGATCTACTTCGACGCCCAGGTCACCGGGCAGCGGGAGAAGGCCATCCGGGCGGCCATCGAGGCCGGCAAGCACATCTACACCGAGAAGCCCCTCGCCGAAGGGCTGACCGGTTCGCTGGAACTCGCCCGGCTCGCCGCCGCGAAGGGCGTCAAGAACGGCGTCGTGCAGGACAAGCTGTTCCTCCCCGGGCTGCGCAAGCTCAAGCGGCTGGTGGACAGCGGGTTCTTCGGCCGGATCCTGTCGGTACGCGGCGAGTTCGGCTACTGGGTGTTCGAGGGTGACTGGCAGATCGCCCAGCGGCCGAGCTGGAACTACCGGACCGAGGACGGCGGCGGCATCGTCGTCGACATGTTCCCGCACTGGCACTACGTGCTGGAGCAGATCTTCGCCCCGGTGACCGCCGTGACCGCGCACATCGCCACCCACATCCCCGAGCGCGTCGACGAGAACGGCCAGACCTACCGGGCGACCGCCGACGACGCCGCGTACGGCATCTTCGAGCTGGCCGGTGGCATCACCGCGCAGATCAACTCCTCCTGGGCGGTGCGGGTGTACCGGGACGAGCTGGTCGAGTTCCAGGTCGACGGCACCCACGGCAGCGCGGTCGCCGGCCTGCGCGACTGCCGCATCCAGCACCGCGGCGCCACGCCGATGCCGGTGTGGAACCCGGACCTGCCGGCCACCGAGGACTTCCGGTCCCAGTGGCAGATCGTCCCCGACAACGAGGACTTCGACAACGGCTTCAAGGTGCAGTGGGAGGCGTTCCTGCGGCACGTCGTCGAGGACGAGCCGTTCCCGTGGGACTTCCTCGCCGGCGTCCGCGGCGTGCAGCTCGCCGAGGCCGGCCTCCGCTCGGCCCGGGAGGGACGGCGGGTCGAGATCGAGGAGATCGGCCTGTGACCGCCAGCATCTCCCTGCCCGGCGCGGACGGCGCCACCGAGCGGCTGACGCTGCGCGAGCCCGCCGGTTGGCAGCGGCCCGCGGCGCCGGCGAGCAGCCGGATCGCGTACGCGGCCGCGCACGTCGTCGCCGACCCGTACGCCGACAACGCCCCCGGCCGGCCCGCCCGGCTGGACTGGGACGCCACCCTCGGCGTACGGCGCAACCTCTGGTCGTGGGGGCTCGGCGTCGCCGAGGCGATGGACACCGCGCAGCGCGGGATGGGGCTCGACTGGGCGGCCACCCGGGAGCTGATCCGGCGCAGCGCCGCCGAGGCCGCCGCGTGCGGCGGGCGGATCGTCGCCGGGGCGGCCACCGACCAGCTGACCGGCGTGCCGCGCAGCCTGGACGAGGTGGTCGCCGCGTACACCGAGCAGGTCGCCTTCGTGCAGGAGTGCGGCGCGACCACGGTCGTCATGGCCAGCCGGCAGCTCGCCGCCCTGGCCACCGGCGCGGACGACTACCTGCGCGTCTACGATCAGGTGCTGTCGCAGACCACGGCGCCCGTGGTGCTGCACTGGCTCGGCGACATGTTCGACCCAGCGCTCGCCGGGTACTGGGGCTCGGCCGACCTCGACGCGGCGACCAAGACCTTCGTGTCGCTGGTGCAGACCCACGCCGACGTCGTCGACGGCGTCAAGGTGTCGCTGCTCGACGCCGACCGCGAGGTCCGGCTGCGCGAGCTGCTGCCGGCGGCCGTCCGCGTCTACACCGGCGACGACTACCACTATCCGGAGCTGATCGCGGGCGACGACCGGCGGTTCAGCCACGCGCTGCTCGGCGCGTTCGCGGCGGTCGCGCCGGCCGCGTCGGCGGCGCTGCAGCGCCTCGACGCCGGCGACCGGGCGGGCTTCCGGGAGATCCTGGACCCCACCGTGCCGCTGTCGCGGCACGTCTTCGCCCCGCCGACGCAGTACTACAAGACCGGCATCGCGTTCCTGTCCTGGCTCAACGGCTTCCAGCCCGGGTTCACCATGGTCGGCGGGCTGCACAGCGGCCGCAGCGTGCCGCACCTGGTGCAGGCGTTCCGCCTCGCCGACGCCGCCGGCCTGCTGCTCGACCCCGACCTGGCGGTCGAGCGGATGCGCCGGTACCTGTCGGTCGCCGGGGTGACCGCGTGACCGCCGCGCCGCCGGCGGTCGACCCCCGCCTGGCGCACCTCTCGCTCAACCAGCGCACCACGAAGTCGTGGTCGGTACGCGAGGCCGTCGAGGGCTGCGTCCGCGCCGGCATCCCGGCGATCGGGCTGTGGCGCGAACCGGTGGCCGAGATCGGCGTCGCCCGGGCCGCGAAGATCGTCGCCGACGCCGGGATGCGGGTGTCCTCGCTGTGCCGCGGCGGGTTCCTCACCGCCACCGGCGAGGCCGGCCGCGCGGCGTTGGACGACAACCGGCGCGCCGTCGACGAGGCGGCCGGCCTGGGCACGGACTGCCTCGTCATGGTGGTCGGCGGCCTGCCGGCCGGCTCCCGCGACCTGCGCGGCGCCCGTCAGCGGGTCGCCGACGCGCTGGCTGAGCTGGCCCCGTACGCCGGGGAGCGCGGCGTACGGCTGGCCCTGGAACCGCTGCACCCCATGTACTGCGCCGACCGGGCGTCCTGTCGACCCTGGGGCAGGCGCTCGACCTCGCCGAGCAGTTCCCGGTCGACCAGGTCGGGGTCGTCGTCGACACGTTCCACATCTGGTGGGACCCCGACGTGTGGCGGCAGATCGAGCGGGCGGGTGAGCGGATCGCCAGCTACCAGGTGTGCGACTTCCTCACCCCGCTCCCGGCCGACGTGCTGCTCGGCCGGGGCATGATGGGCGACGGGCACATCGACTTCCCGCCGTTCACCCGCGCGGTCGCCGAGGCCGGCTACTGCGGCGACACCGAGGTGGAGATCTTCAACGCCGAGGTGTGGGCCACCGACCCGGACCAGGTGCTGGCCACGATGAAGGACCGGTACCTCCAGCTCGTCCTCGCGGACTGATGCGCGTCCTCGTCGCGCCCGACTCGTTCAAGGGCAGCCTGGCCGCCGACGACGCCGCCCGCGCGCTGGCGCGGGGCTGGCTCGCCCGGCGGCCGGGCGACGAGGTACGCCTGCTCCCCCTCGCCGACGCGGCGAGGGAACCGTCGACGCGTTCGCCGCCGCCCGGCCCGACGGCGAACGCAGGACGGTGACCGTGCCCGGCCCGGACGGCCGGCCCGTCGCCGCCGGGTGGCTGCTGCTGCCCGACGGGACGGCCGTGCTCGAACTCGCCCAGTCCAGCGGGCTGCCGCTGCTGCGCACCCCGGATCCGCTGGGCGCGCCACACGTACGGGCTCGGCGCGGTCGCGGGCGCGCGGCCGTCTCGCCGCCGGT
>NZ_JAEVHJ010000134.1:0-16617 GCF_016802855.1 Micromonospora sp. ATA51
GCATATCACGTCGGGACTGACGTGCTCCTACTGCCTCTCGGGGGGAACCGTGAAGATCGTTCCCGCTCCTCGCCGCCCGTCGTGACCTCACGGCCGGACGGCCCGTCTGCGTCTTGACGGATCTTTACCCTCGACTCGAAGAAGACTATTCCACGCCACCGAAGATGTCTAGTCGTTCCAGCCTAGATTCTCCGGCCGGCCGTCATCAGGAGCGTGCAGTACCGGTCGCCGCCGGCGATCTCACCCGAGGGGACGGTGTGGTCAGATGATCTCCAGCCCCTTCCCGGTCAAGCCCAGCAGTGTTGCTTCACGGTGCTCTTCTCCGGAGGCGATCGCGAGGATGGCGTGGGCGACGTCGGCGGGGTCGAGCGGTGCCGGGAAGCGCTTCATGAGCGCGTCGGCCGTCAGGCCGGCCTCGGCGCCGTAGGCGGCGGCCGCGGCCTCCCCAATCGCGGTGCCGACCAGGAACTGGCGCGGGGCCAGGGCGACGAACCGGATCCCGAGCTTGCGGTCGTGGGCGGCGCGCTGGAGGTAGCCGGCCAGGAACATCTGCATCCGCTTGGCGCCCGCGTAGCCGCCCGACAGCGGCGAGCCGTCGAGGCCGGCGCCGCTCGACACGATCAGCACGGTCGAGTTCGGACGCAGCGGCCGGGCCAGCGCGGCGCGGCCGACCTCGAAGGCGATCTTGACGTCGACGTTCCATGGCATCGAGAACGACTCCCAGCTCTGCTGCTCGATCGAGGCCATCCGCGGGCGCGTGCCCGCGGCGACGACGACGAGGTCGGGGTCGGCCTCGGCGAGGAGGGCGGCGACCTGCGCGGGATCGGTGGCGTCCCGGTTGCGGCCGGCGGCCAGAACATGGGCTCCGGCGGCGGTGAGGACGCCGGCGGTGGCCTGGCCGACACCGCTGCCGGCGCCAATGACGAGGGCTCTCTGGACGCTCATCGCGCTGCCGCTACGAGCGCCGCATACTGGCGCTCCAGCGTCTTCGCCGCGCCGCCGCGCCAGCTCTCGGCCATGGACTCCGACATGGGATCGGGGAAGATCTCCTCCTCGTCGTTGTCCACGCCGTCGAAGATGGCGCGGGCGACGGACTCTGGAGCGGCTTTCGGAATGTCGAGGCCTCGGGTCATGTCGGTGTCCACGGGGCCGGTCAGGACGGCATGGACCGTCACGCCTCGTGCGGCCAGCAGGACGCGCAGTGACTGGGTCAGGGAGAACGCGGCCGCTTTCGACATCGAGTAGGCCGGGATGAGCGGCAAGGGGGCGAAGGCGTTGAGCGACAGGTTGTTGACGATGGCTCCCCCGGAGCGGGTCAGCAACGGCAGGAAGGCCTGGGTCACGTCGTATGTGCCGAACAGGTTGACGGCGAGGTGCCGTTCGAGTGCGGAACGGTCGTTCAGGTCGTCGTACAGCGCCAGGCCGGCGTTGTTGACGAGGACATCGAGCGATTCGACCTGCTCGACGGCCTGCTGCGTCTGCACCGCGTTGGTCACGTCCAGGGTCAGGGGCGTGACGCGCCCGTCAGGGTGTGCCAGCGGCTCGCGCGCACCGGCGTACACCCGCTTCGCGCCTCTGCGCAAGGCCTCCTCGACCAGTGCCCGCCCGATACCGCGATTGCTTCCGGTAATCAGAACCGCCTTGTCGGCGATGCTCACCATAATGACGATCTCCTCTTTGCTCACGGATGGTCGGTTGTTGAGACACGAACGGCCGGAGGAACTCGCCGATGACTTTCGGGCCCGGATGGTGTCCTTACCTGCAGCAGGAGCGGAAGAACGAGGCGATGCGAGGATGTTGTGGTGACCGAGTCGGCCCTGGTCCGCGCCCGGGCGGGGGACGGGGAAGCGTTCCGGGAGCTCACCGAGCCCTACCGGCGGGAGATCCAGCTGCACTGCTACCGGATCCTCGGCTCCGTGCAGGACGCGGAGGACATGGTGCAGGAGACCCTTCTGGCGGCCTGGCGCGGGCTTGAGGGATTCGAGGAGCGAGCCTCCATGCGCGCCTGGCTGTACCGCATCGCGACGAATCGCTGCCTGAACGTGCTGCGCGACACCGGCCGCCGGCCGCAGCCGCCGTCCGGCACCCCGCTCGTGGCGCCCGAGCCCACCCGCCGATCCGAGCCGACCTGGTTCGAGCCCTACCCGGACGCCCTGCTGGAGGACCTGCCGGACGCCTCCCCCGGGCCGGAAGCCCGCTACGAGAGCAGGGAGGCGCTGGCGCTGGCGTTTGTCGCCGGGCTCCAACGGCTGCCGCCGCGCCAGCGTGCGGTGCTGGTGCTGCGCGACGTTCTAGGCTTCCGCGCAGCCGAGGTGGCCGACCTGCTCGACAGCAGCGAGGCCTCGGTGAACAGCGCCCTACAGCGGGCCCGTGCGGCCCTGGACGGCCAGCTTCCCGCACACGACCGGGACCGGGCGCCGCTACCGCGTTCGCCGCGTGAGCGTGAGCTCGTCGGGCGATTCGTGGACGCGTTCGAGAGCTCCGACGTCGACCGGCTCGTCGCGCTGCTGACCGATGACGCGTGGCTGACGATGCCGCCCGAGCCGCTCGAGTACCAGGGACACGCGGCTATCGCCCGGTTCTACCTGACCCGCAACTGGTGGGGCGGTCAGGCGGTCCGGCTGGTGCCCACGCACGCGAACGGCCAGCCCGCGTTCGGCTGCTACCTCCAGGATCCCCGCAGCCCGATCGCGCACGCCTACGGGCTGGTGGTGCTCACCCTGGAGGGCGACCGGATCTCTGCCATCACCCGCTTCGGCGACAACAGCCTGCTCCCGCTGTTCGGGCTGCCACGAACCCTGCGCTAATAGCATCCGGCCCGGGCCCGCCCCGGCCCCCCGGCCTGCGCCTGCCCTACGACGACACGCTTCACGGATTGCAGCACAGCTGGGCATCACGCCCAACATCCTGACCAAGCGGTTGGGGGCGGATTGTCAGCTGGCGCGGTAGAAGCGGAAGAACGGGTGCTCGATGACGGCTGGGGCTGGTCGTCGGGTCGCGTCGTCGGATTGCTGGCGGCATCGGCCATCCTGGTTGCGGTGTTCCTGGCCCGGTCATCGCGGCATCCGAGCCCGGTCATCGAGATCGGCCTGCTGGGCAGCCGCAGCTTTGCGGTCGCGTCGCTGGCTACGTTCCTGTTCGGCGCAGCGCTCGGGGGAATGCTGCTCTCCAGCGTGCTGTGGGTCCAAAACATCTGGCACTGGTCGGCGTTGCAGAGCGGCCTGGCCATCCTCCCCGGCCCGGCGCTGGTGCCGATCTGGTCGGCTGTGGCCGGCAGGCTGATCCCACGCTTCGGTCCCGGCCCGGTCGTTGCCGGCTCCACTGCGTTCGCCGTCGGCGTCGCATGGTGGGCAGCAGCGATAGGTCTGCGGCCCAACTACGTCACCGGGATGCTCGCCGGCATGTCCCTCACCGGCGTCGGGGTCGGCCTGGCGATGCCCACGCTGCTCGGCGCCGCCGCATCGTCACTACCCCCGCAACGTTTCGCCGCCGGCTCCGGCGTCGTCAACATGGTCCGGCAGATCGGTCTTACCGTCGGCGTCGCTGTCCTTGTCGCCGTCACGGGCACTCCACACACGGCAGCAGGGCAACTCACAGCGTTCCAGCGCGCCTGGGTCGTCCTCGCGGCGATCGCCTTGGCGGCCGGGCTGACGGGCTACCTGCTCCGGCGCCCTCAAGCCGCCGTCAAGGTACCCGCCGAACACATCACCACAGCTTCGACCATCGGGGCAGACACCGACACATGAACGGCGCCGGGCTCCACGTCACAAGCATTGGGGCAGCGCTGAGCCATGCATGGTCCTGCCCCGGTCCGTACGCGGCGAGCCTCACCGCGCTGGTGCGGGGTACCACCCACCAGGGCTGTCGCGGCGCACCGCTGCCGCGCGCCCACGCCCACACCCTTGCCGTTCGCTACGACCCGCCCGACACGAGTGCCCAGGCCGTCACGCGGGTCTTGGACTCCGTCCAGGCGTGCGGCCGTGTGACGCGGCGCTCGATCGAAGTGCAACTCCATGGTTGCACCTGGAGGGTTGACGTGCAACCATGAGGTTGCACCTAATGGCGCGACACTGAAGGAGCCCCCTCTTGAGCGAGGATCGGATCGAGCGCGAAACCCTGATCGCGGCACCCCTGGAGCGGGTCTGGTCGCTGGTGACCGAACCCGGGTTCTGGGTGGCCGACAAGGCGAGCCTGCCCGGCACCGTGGCCAAAGAAGGCGAGTCGATGGTGGCGAAAAACGCCGAGTACGGCGACTTCCCGGTGCGCGTGGAGAAGGTCGAGCCGCCGACGTATGTGGCGTATCGCTGGGCCAGCGCGTTCCCCGGAGAAGAGCTGCGCGCGGACAACAGCACCCTTGTGGAGTTCACGTTGACGCCGGAAGGCGACAAGACGCGGCTCCGCGTCGTCGAGAGCGGGTTCGCGGCGCTGGCCGGGTCCGAGGAGCTGCGCCGCCAGGCGGTGAAGGACAACACCGGCGGCTGGCCCCAGGAGCTCGACGCGCTCAAGACGCGCGCCGAACAGTCATCCGTGTGACGGACGAACCTCGCGGCGCCGTCGAGGCGGTCGACAGCGTCCTCGTCGCGCTGGCCGACCCGACGCGACGTCAGCTGCTTGATCTGCTCGCTGCACAGGGCGAGGTCACCGCGACGACGCTCGCCGAACGACTTCCCGTCTCGCGGCAGGCGGTGGTCAAGCACCTCGCCGTCTTGGACGCCGCCGGGCTGGTTTCCGGCCGCCGGGTCGGACGCGAGGTGCGGTACTCGGTGCGGCCCGCGGCGCTGGACGCGACGGCGCGGTGGATGGCCGCGCTCGCGGTCGACTGGGATCGGCGGTTGGCGAACATCAAGCGCGTCGCTGAGGCAGCGGAGCGTGATTCGCAGTAGTACTCCAGTTACGGTTCTCGATTTTCCCTGTCCACGGTGCCTGCGTGAGGTGAGACGTCAGCGGTGACGCGGGCCACGCCAAGCTGTTTGTAACGACAAAGACGGAGAGAAACAATGACCGATCAGATCGGAACACGCCTTCGTGCTGGACGCATGACTACCGACACAACCTCGCCTCCACATTTCAGCAGCAGGCAGCGGTTGATCCTGCTCGTCCTGCTCGGTGCCGGGTTCATGCTGTCCGTCGACTTCTCGATCCTGAACGTCGCGCTGCCGCAGGTCGGCGCCGGCGTCGGGTTGGCATTGACCGGGCTCCCCTGGGTCACCGCCGCATACGCGCTGCCCGCAGCCGGCTTCGCCCTGCTGTTCGGCCGGTTGGCGGACCTGTTCGGCCGCCGCAGGCTGTTCCTGTCCGGTATGGTCCTGCTGACCGGGGCCTCGTTGTTCGGCGGCTTCGCATCCAACCCCGAGATGCTCCTGACCGCCCGGGTGCTGCAGGGCTTCGCCACCGCGATGGCGACCCCAGCGGCGTTGTCGCTGCTCACCAGCACGTTCATGGAAGGCGCGACGCGCGACCGCGTCCTCGGCCTCAACGGCGCGCTGCTCTCCGGCGGCTTCACCGTCGGCGCGCTGGTCGGCGGCACCCTCGTCAGCCTGCTGAGCTGGCGGGCCGCGTTCTTCATCAACGTCCCGGTCGCCGTGGTCATCCTGCTCCTCACCCCCCTCCTGATCAGCGAGAGCAGCTTGCCCGACCGGGTGAAGCTGGACCTGCCTGGAGCGGCGACCGTGACCGGCGGTCTGCTGGCCGTGACCTACGCGGTCATCGAGAAGCACATCCCCTCGGCCGTCGTCGGCGTGCTGCTACTGGCCGCGTTCTGGATGATCGAGCAGCGCTCGCCGGCACCGCTCGCCCCGGTGCGCATCCTCAAGCGGCCCACGGTGAAGTGGGGTAACTACGCGGGGCTCGTGGTCTTCACCATGGAGACCGCCATGATCTTCCTGATGACCCTCTACCTCCAGAAGGTCCTGGGCTTCTCCCCGCTGACCACCGGCCTGATCTTCGGCGTCCCAGGCCTGGCAGCCGTGGCCGCCGGGGTGATCGCCGGACGCTTCATCGGGCGCTTCGGCAGCCGCAAGATCCTCGCCGTGGGCCTGTCCGTGCAGAGCCTGGCGACACTCCCGCTGGTGTTTCTCGGCGCCGACCGGATGGCACTCACGGTCCTGATCCCTGCGCTTTTCATCGGGTTCTTCGGGCACGTAACCTCCATCGTGGCGTACACGGTGACCGCGACCTCGGGTCTGCCGAACGAGGAGCAGGGCCTGGCCACCGGCCTGACCTCGATGACCCAGCAGGTGGCCATCACCATCGGCATCCCGATCCTGAGCTCCGTCGCCGCGACGCAGAGCGTGCAGCTGACCGGTATCCACCTCGCGCTGAGCGTCAACGTGGCCGTGACGCTCGTCAGCGTGGTCCTCATCTGGTTCGGGTTGCGTCCGCACGGCGAGCGCCGCACGGCAGCGGCGGCCATACCGGTGTCGAAGGAAGCCGACAATGAACTGGCCGCATGTTCGGACTGAGCCGGTGCCCTCTCTGTCCATCAGGCTGATGTGAGACACCTGATCTGATGACGCGTGCTATCCGCCGAGGGGCGCCGATGCGGGCGGGCGGGGCGGGTCGCCGTACCGAACCCGGGGTCTCTGGCTTGTCCAGGGCGCGAGCGCGCTGCTCATCGTGCCGCAGTTCACGGTCGCGGCCTTCGCTCTACCTGGTCGGCGCGCGGCACTGGACCACGGGCGGCGCCGGTGGCCGGCCCGGCTGGCCGCGTAAGCCGATGCACCCCAACAGGAAGACCCCCGGAAGGTCCGGGCCCTTCATCACCAAGGTGTTTGCAGGCGGAGCTCACGGGATGGCCCGCCGCTCCGAGGCGCCGGAAAGGGGCTTATCCACCCGCAGCCACAGGGAATCGGTACCAGCGAACATGCGGACCGGTCCGTAGATCGACTCTGCGACCGGTTTCGCGACTCAGTGCGGGAGTGGTGCGAGAAGCAGGGCGACCGCTGGCGCGAAGGCAGACATGACCACGGTCTATCGGTGCGCTGGGCAACCCCCGGCACACGACCGACCGAGCAGAGTCGGCGCCATTGCGATGGCAACCGCGGGTACAGAAGATTGGGTTCAGCTGGTCACACCGCTGCAGTCGATCGACGAGCTCCGGTTTAGGAGTCTCCATGTGACTCCGGCTGATCTTGATGGGCAAGGCGGCTCGGCCGGCGGGACCGGCGTCGCGTCGGCGGGGAGCGGGCTGATTCAGGCTGCGGCGAGAACCGCCGTTGCTGGCCGGGTAAAGGCCTTGCGGTCACGAACGAGGGCCCATAGGACGTCTACGCGTCGTCGGGCGAGAGCGAGCATGGCTTGCCGATGGTGTTTACCTTCAGCACGTTTCTTCTCGTAGTACGCGCGGGATGTGGGGCATTCTCGGACGGCGGTGAATGCGGCCATCCACAGGATGTGTCGCAGGCTCCGGTGATACCGACGGGGCTGCCTATGGTTCCCGGAGACAGCCCCGGAGTCACGAGAAATGGGCGCCAGGCCGGCGTGGGCGGCGAGTTTGGCCGGGCTGTCGTATTCGGTCATGCCGGCGGTGTGGACGAGCAGTTCGGCGGTGAGCAGGCTTCCCATGCCCGGCAGACTCCCGATGATCGGCGCGAGGGGGTGTTGGTCGAGTTGGTCGGCGATGAGGTCGTCGACGGCGGCGATGCCTTGTTCGATGGCGAGGATCTCGGTGGCCATCTGCCCGACCACCACGGCCGCGGCGCGTTGTCCTGGCAGGGTGACGGTCTGCTGCCGGGCGGCGGCGACCATCGCCTCGGCGACCTGGGCGGCGTTCTTGACGTGGCCGCGCCGGAGCAGGGCGGCGATCCGGTCGACGCCGGCGTGCCGGATCGCGGCAGGGGTCTGCCAGCACGCGAGGACCATCATCCGGCCCTTCCGGTTCAGGTCCACGGCCCGCTCCAGCGCGGGGCTGATCCCGGTGAGCAGTTCCTGCAAACGGAACAGGGTGGCGACGCGCTGGCCGACGAGGTCGGCGCGGTAGCCGGTGAGGACGGTGAGTTCGGCGAGGAGTCGGTCGGAGGGTTCCAGGATTGGGATGTCGGGGTGCATGCGGATGGTGTGGGCGATGACCAGAGCGTCGCGGGCGTCGATCTTGTTCTCTCCGGCGAATGCGGCGGCCATGTGGAACGCGACCGTGCCGGAGACATAGCGGACCTGAACCTGCCGCCGCCACAGCAAGGTCAGCAGCAGCGCGGACAGCCCGGTAGTGACGTCCACGGCCCAACAGACCGGCCGTCCGACGGCGGAGACCTCGGCCATGACGGTAAGCAGGGCGGACTCGTCGTTGGCCACCCGGCGGGAGTAGACCAATCGGCCGTCGCCGTCGACGGCGGCGACGTGATGGTGGGTCTTGCCGATGTCCACGCCGATCCACAGCTTCGCCACCGTCTCGCCTCTCCTTCGTTGGTCGGTTCTCTTGGTCGGGCCCTCGTCTGCGGGTTCGGGTTTGCCGGCACCTTCTAGCGATGCGATCGGGGGTCGCGGGTCTCCATCAGCGGTCTACCGGATTCACAGACGACGAAGCGGCGGGTGGCATCTCCTACCGTCAGCCAACCAATCTCGGCGAAACACACGCAGCCACACCCGCCGATTCCTGGGCACCAGGGTTTACGGCTACCGGGCCGCGCCCGTTCAACCAGCCCGCCCGCGAGGCGGGGGTGGGTGGCACCTCGAGTGTCAGCCACAGCCACGGCGGAGCACACAGAGCCATACCCCACCCCAGCCGCGCAGGAGTGGCAACGCCAGCCTGCCGCCGTCGCCGACGGGCACCTCGGACACGATGTGCGAGAGCCCGGAACCGAGGTCTCGCCCAATCGGCTGGGCGTGAAACGCCGACACGTGCGGACGGATCCTCGGGTCTGTTGGGCTGTGGATCAGCGACCGGGGTTGCCCGCACTCCAGGCCCTGAATGTGAAACCTGGTTTGGGCTGTCGACGCTGTGATGACGATCCTCGTGCTCGGCGATGACCAGCCGGGTCTCGTAGGCTCGGGCAGTGGAAAGCAGTCGAGGGCGGATCATGGCGCAGATGTTGGATGCGGCGGAGAACGCCTCCCCCGTCGACGCGGTCGAGGCGGTCACCCGGGAACTCGGTGCGGCGCTGGGGGCACGTACCGTCGCGTTCTTGATCGCGGACCTCAGCGGCCGGGCGCTGGTCCGGTTGACCCACGTGCCGCTCGGCGGAACCGGTGCGGGACGCCGGGGCGGTGACGAGGTCGCCACGGTGATGCCGTTCGACGGCGGCCCCGCCGAGCAGGCGCTACGCACCCAGACGGTGCAGGTTGTCACGCAGCCTGACAGGTGGACGGTGTTGGCGCCGGTGACCGACCGCGGTGAGGCCATCGGCCTGCTCGAGATGATCCTGCCGGACGAGCCGGACCCGCGGGCGCTGCAGGAGATAACCCGTACGGCGCACGTGTTGGCGTTCGTGGTGATCGCCAACCGGCGGTACACCGACCTTTTCGAGTGGGGGCAACGCACCACCCCGTTCACCCTGTCCGGGGAGATCCAGCGCCGCCTGCTGCCCGCCTCGTTCACGTGTGAGGCCAGCGCGTTCACCCTGTCCGGCTGGCTGGAACCCGCCGCCAGCATCGGCGGGGACACCTTTGACTACAGCCTCGCCCGCGACGTGCTGCACTTCAGCGTCACCGACGCGATGGGCCACGGGGTGGCCAGCGCGTTGACGGCCACCCTGGGCGTGGGCAGCCTGCGCAACAGCCGCCGCCGCGGGGTCGGTCTGGTGGAGCAGGCCGAAGCCGCGAATGCCGACGTGGCCGACCACGCCACCGTGCCCGGCAGTTACATCACCGCGGTCCTCGGCCGTCTCGACCTGCGCACCGGCGTGTGCGCGCTGCTCAACGCCGGGCACGTCCCGCCGATGCTGGTACGCGACGGGAACACCCGGGCGCTGCCACTACCGCCCAACTTCCCCCTGGGTATGTTCGCCGACGCCGGACACCGCGCTGGCGAGATCGAGCTGCGGCCGGGCGACCGCCTGGTGGTGGTCACCGATGGCATGCGGGAGCGCAACGCCGCCAACCTGGATCTACCGACCATGTTGCGGTCGATCACCGGTCTGCATCCACGCGAGGCTGCCCGGGCGTTGGCCGACGCCGTCCTCGAGGTCAGCGGACCGACTCTGGCCGATGACGCCACCCTGTTCATCCTCGACTGGCACGGCGGGCACCGCGAGGACCGGCGTACCAGCGCCGGCGCCGCCCAGGAGCGTGCCAGCACCGCGCTGCCCGACTGACTACTGGCCTGGCGCGTGGTCGGTGGACGGCACATCGGCTTCAGCCGCCTGCACACTGTCATAAACATGGATCACTCGATCCACCGACGTGACCGTCAGGACGCTGTGCACGGCGGGCTGCACCGCGGCGAGGCTCAACCGACCGCCGACGTCCCGCAGCGCCTTGAACATCACGACCAGCGCGCCCAGTCCGCTGGAGTCCATGAATCCCACCCCGGCCAGGTCCACCACCACGTGATGGTCACCGGCGTCGACCAACCGTTGCAGGCCCTCGCGCAGCTGGGGGGATGTCGCCATGTCCAGCTCGCCGCGCGCCTCGAGCACGGTGCAACCCCGGCCCGGCCGGACCGACAGCAGCAGTTCCACAGCAACCTCCCCACGCCCCGATGATCCCCGCTTACCATATTCTGCCGACGGGTGAACCGCCGTCGGCCTGCGTACGTCGCGCCGGCACCCTGACCGTTTCGCCTCAGCAGAACCGGGGTAGGGCTGATCACCACCGGAGCATCGCGCCTCAGGGCGGTAGTCCGACGGTCAGGTATGGGCCGGGGAGGAGCTGTGCAGTGCGGGTGAGCATGACCCTGTCACTCCCGCGGCAACCGTCGTCGGTGACCCGCGCCCGCCACGTCCTCACCACCCTGCTGAGCCTCACCGATGTCGCCGAGGACTCCCGTGGCCACCTCGCCGTGCTGATCAGCGAGGCGTGCGCCAACGCGGTGCTGCACGCCGATGCCGACAGCGTCGTCGACATCACCATCGTCATCGACGACGACGTCTGCCTCCTCGAGGTCGGCAACCGCGGCAGCACCCCCAACGGCGCTGGCCTCGACGCCGAACTCCCCGCCCCGCTCACCGTCGGCGGGCGTGGACTGCCCCTGATCGCAGCGCTCGCCGACACCGCCGCCTTCGTCGCCGGGCCACCGAACCAGGTACTGCTCCGCATCACCAAACACCTCACCGACGCACGAACAGCACCGATCCGGTAACCGGCTGCCGCACCGTGCGCCCTCGCCATCCGCCGAGCCCGAGCCAGGTGGCCGGCCTTCGATGGGGCGTCTCGCGGTTGGCGGCCGACATGGGAAGAGGTGCGACGAGCAGGAGTACGGCCGGCAGGGCCGAGGTGGTTCGCGCTGGCGAGCCAGCCGGCTCACCGCCCGCCGACGACCTCACCCGTCAGTGTGCCGCGTCCCATGCTGCTGGTTCTGGTTCTGCCGGAGGGCTTCCTCGAGTTGGTCCTCGAGGATGATGATCCGGCAGGCGGCCTCCAGGGCGGTGCCCTGGTCGACCATCTCCGGGCCCGGGCGGCCAGGCGAAGCTGGTAGCGGGAGTAGCGGCGGTGCCCGCCGGTAGAGCGGTGCGGGTTGATCAGTCTCGCCTCGTCCAGGCGGCGCAGGAAGTCCTGCGTGGTGCCGAGCATCTCCGCGGCCTGGCCGATCGTGTAGGCCGGGTAGTTCTCATCGCCGAACATGTCATCGGGGTTCTGCCCCATGTCACCTCCACGTCGAGGGCCCCGGCGCTTACGCGCCGGGGCCCAGGGTTACGGGTCAGAACACCATCTACCGACAAGAACGTCGGCTTGTCATATCCGCACCAGCCGTAACTGACGGCTTCGGGTGCGAGGATCGCATAAGCGTGACCGGAGACCACCTCTCGTTCGATGGAAACTGCGGTGTCCGCCCGGCCTGACATGACGGCCGACGGCGGGCGATCCAACGGTGTACGGCCCTCCCTTTCCTCTGCTACTTCTTTCCCTTGCTGACGTACGGTCCACCGGTGCCGGAGCCCCACGCGACTTCCTGGCCCCCACACGTACGGCGAACAACAGCTGGAGCCCCAAAAGAACCTTGGCCCCACCTGCACCCCGGCTCGCACACGCCGGGCTGTGCTCCTACTGCCTTCCGTAGAGGGAACGATGGATCATGTTCCGCTCCTCGCCGCCCGTCGTGACCTCACGGCCGGACAGCCCGTCTGCGTCTTGACGGATCTTCACTCTCAACTCGAAGAAGAGTATGCCACACCGCAGAGGATGTCTAGTCTTCCCAGCCTAGATTTACTGGTCGCCGCCCATCAGAATGGCTGACCTGCTGAGTCTCTACGCGAGTTGTCGCAACCGCTCTCCCGATCGACGCTCGGCATGGCGGTGACGGCTCTCTCGCCCGCCGGGAATCCCCCGAAGCCCAGAGCGGCATGGTGGCGATCAGCACTCCCGACGAATTCTCCCCTGACGAGAGGGTAGGTTCGGTGTCGGTCATCGAGGCGAAGCCGGATGGCCGTCTGGGGGCGGACGAATCGCGTCCGAGGCGATGACACCCCGGGGCCGGTCAACTCGGCTGCCGCCGATCTGTGAGTAGCCGCGCTGTCCCGATCCGGGGCGGGAACTGTGCGCGCCCCAGGGGCGCCTGAGTGGAAATGGCTGTATGTCTTCTGTGCTGTCCGCGGTCGTCCGGCCGCGCCTGTCCCGTCCGTCCTGGCTGTCGCCGAAGGTGTTCCGCACCGAGGTCCTCGCCGGCCTGGTCGTCGCCCTGGCGTTGATCCCGGAGGCGATCTCCTTCTCGATCCTGGCGGGGGTCGACCCGAGGGTAGGGCTGTTCGCCTCGTTCACCATGGCCGTCACGATCGCGGTCTGCGGTGGCCGGCCGGCGATGATCTCCGCCGCGACCGGAGCGATCGCCCTGGTGGTGGCGCCGCTGGCGAAGGAGCATGGCCTGGACTACCTGATCGCGGCGGTGATCCTCGGCGGCGCCATCCAGATTGTGCTGGCGATGCTCGGGGTGGCGAAGCTGATGCGGTTCATCCCGCGCAGTGTCATGGTCGGTTTCGTCAACGCCCTGGCGATCCTGATCTTCGCCGCGCAGGTGCCGCACCTGCTCGGTGTGCCGTGGCTGGTCTACCCGCTCGCCGCCGTCGCCCTGGCGATCATGGTCGGGCTGCCCCGCCTCACCCGGGCCGTCCCGCGCCGCTGGTGGCCATCGTGGTGCTGACCGTGGTCACGGTGGCCGCGCACATGGCGGTGCCGACAGTCGGCGACGAGGGCGCGCTGCCGGACAGCCTGCCCACCCTCGGGCTGCCGCAGATCCCCTGGACCATGGACACCCTCACCCTGATCGCCCCCTACGCCCTGGGCATCGCACTGGTCGGGCTGATGGAATCGCTGATGACCGCGAAGCTGGTCGACGACATCACCGACACCCCCTCCAGCAAGACCCGCGAGTCCTGGGGCCAGGGCGTGGCCAACATCGTCACCGGATTCTTCGGCGGCATGGGCGGCTGCGCCATGATCGGCCAGACAATGATCAACGTGAAGGCGTCCGGCGCCCGCACCCGCCTGTCGACGTTCCTGGCCGGCGTGTTCCTGCTGATCCTGGTCGTCGCGCTCGGCGACGTGGTCGCGGTGATCCCGATGGCCGCCCTGGTCGCCGTCATGATCATCGTGGCGGTGTCGACGTTCGACTGGCACTCCGTCGCGCCGAAGACGCTCAAGCGGATGCCCTACGGCGAGACGATCGTCATGCTCGCCACCGTCGTCACCACTCTGGCCACCCACAACCTGGCCATCGGCGTTGTTGTCGGTGTGCTCACCGCCATGGTGATCTTCGCCCGGCGGGTCGCTCACCTGGTCGAGGTGACCAGCGTGCTCGACCCCGACGGCACCACCCGGATCTACTCCGTGCACGGTGAGCTGTTCTTCGCCTCCAGCAACGACCTCGTCGGCCAGTTCGACTACGCGGGTGATCCCGGGCACGTGGTCATCGACATGACCCACGCCCACGTGTGGGACGCCTCCTCGGTCGCGGCGCTGGACGCCATCACCACGAAGTACGCAGCTCGGGGCAAGGCCGTGGAGATCGTCGAGTTGAACAAGCCCAGCGCCCGTATCCACGACACCCTCGCCGGGCAGCTCGGCGTCGGTCACTGATGGCCGCCGCCAGCCGGGACACCGGGCCGGAGCAGCACGCCTCCGGCCCGGCCACGGGCCGCCTGATGCAGATCGGCGAGGCAGCCGAACGGGTCGGGCTGAGCATCCGGACCATTCGCCACTACGAGGAAGTCGGCCTGATCGTGCCCTCCGCGCGTAGCGAGGGCGGCTTCCGCCTCTACACCGAGCCCGACCTCGAGCGCCTCGCCGTGGTCAAGCGGATGAAACCCCTCGGGTTCAGCCTCGACGAGATGCGCGACCTGCTCACCGTCGTTGACGCCCTCGACACCGCCACCGGAGCCGAGCGGGCAGCGCTGCTCGACCGGCTCGACATGTTCCACACCGCCGCCACCACCCGCGTGACCGCCCTACGCGACCAACTCGCCATGGCCGAAGGCTTCGCCGACACCCTCCGCGACAAACTCAACCACCACGGCAGCCCGGCGGGCTGAGCACCGCCGCTGCCGACTACCCCTGAACTGCGGTGGCGTGGTTCAGGGTCATCGGTCGTCGTCGGCGACCGTAGTGAGGGCGGAGCCGGCGGCGGAGCGGGTCATGACCGGGATCAGCACCGTTGCGACCGCGACGTGCAGGGCGCCGAGAATGATCCGGGTCGCGGCATCCATGCCGGGAGCCAGCAGCGGCGCCAGAGACACCAGTAGTACCCCGACCGCGGTGATCGTCCAGACGAGCCGGGCGGACCGGGGCAGCAGCCGCTCCAGGAGTGCGAGCAGCGCCCAGCCAGCCAGGGCGGCGGCCAGCGCGACAATCACGACAGGAGCAAGGCCGATCTCCAACGGCTCCCTCCTGGGCGGCCCGCCGGTAACGGCGAGCCGGTGCCCCAGCAGCGGGACGGCAACCGTCCAGAGGGCGGCGGCTACGCCAACGGCCCCGATCACGCCCCGAATTCGGCGGACGCGGTTCATCCCGCAGCTGCCGCAGTATCGACCACGCCGTGGAGAAACACGTCGACCAGCGTTTCGATCGGGGTTTCGGCGCCGCCGGTCGCTCCTCGCCGGCCCATGAGAATGCCGAGGAAGATGACGGCGAGCTGTTCGACGGGCAGTCGCAGCGCGGCCCGGTCGGGCTCCAGCAGTCGGATCACCGCTTCGCGGGTGCGCTCAGTCGCTGTTGTCCGATCGCCGGTCGCACTGCGATCAGCCGGCTCGCGCCGCTCACCTCGGCGGCCACTGGCGTGCACAGCGCCGATCACCGCCATGTGGTGGGACTAGACATTCTGGTGAGGTGTTGTCCGGTCTCAGGACCTGCGTGACAGATCGCTATCAGGACCTGGGTGACCTCCGCGCAGCATTGGTGGAGTGACTTCGAAGAGCGGTATCACGCCGTCGCCGGCTCGGTCGGGCAGCTCGATGCCCGTGCGGACGTGCCTGCACCCGACCTCTGGCTAGATCTGTGGATCAGCCTGCGAGTCCCACCAGCGCGGCAACCCGTCATCGGGGGCGTCCGGGCTGGCGAAGTAAAACGGCACGCCGATGCTGCCTGCTATCGCCTGGCCTTTCTCGATAGCTTCCGCGGCTTCCGGCCATGGCGGAACCTCGCCTCTGAACAAGCGGAGATCGCTGCCGTGGCGAAAACCCTGCCAGCGGCTGCTCGTCGAAGCAGGGGTGGTGGCTGCTTGGCCGTCGCACAATCGCGTACAGCCTCACAAACCAGCCTTGGGTGTCTCCATCCCACAGAGCTTCCACGGCAACGACTGGATCCGTAATCGCCGTGACTGTCTCGACCAGGTGCGGCACCTCGACCGGCGGCTCTTCCGGTTCATCCAAGCCCTCTGCGCGGAGCCACGCCAAGCGCTCAGCCATCATGTCCTGGGCTTCGTACAGACTCGGCTGAGGATCAAGGCCGCCGTCCGAGCGCAACAGCATGAGGGCATGTATCAGCCGCCGCTGGCGAAGTTGCTCGTCGATCCGATCGCGCACCTGCGAGGACAGCGACGTCCACCACGAATCCTGTCCCTGCACGACCCCAGTCTCACCCACCAAAGTTCCGAGGGCGTCGAGCCGGATGTGTCACCCATGTCCCGAGACTGATCTGTCACGGAGGTTCTGAGACTCGACACCGCCGGTTCTCCCGCGAACTTCACCAAGCACTCCCGGCCGATGACGACCACGTTACCGGGGCGAGGGTGGTCACCTAAGCCATCCGAGGAACCTGCGGTGGAGGGTGCCCGACGGCGCCCAGCTCATGTCCTGCGTTGCGGCCACCAGGTGCGAGCTCATGTAGATGCTCAAGGACACCGGAGCGCCGGCGTACTCGGCGAGCAACTCTTTTCGACGAGTACGGCAGGGCCAAGGGGCGCCACACCCGCCGCAGGTCCAGGTCGGCAGCACCGGTCCGTGCGTGGTCATCGGTCCTCACCCGGCCAGTGCCCCCGGTTGATCGGCAGGCGGTGCGTCGCCCGGCAGGGCAGGTCGGTCCCGCAGCGGCAGATCC
>NZ_JAEVHJ010000135.1:0-16509 GCF_016802855.1 Micromonospora sp. ATA51
TCGGAGCGCCAGTTCGGACCGTACAACCGGCGCAGCAGCGCGTCGTCGGCGTTGCCCCGTTGGGTGCGCAGGCTGACCCAGCGGCTCTCGGGGCGTACCGGATGGGCCACCCGGCGGTGGCCGCGGACCAGCTGCCAACCGGCGAGCCGGACCCGGTGGGCCAGCTCGGCGTCCTCCCGGTAAGCCCGCGGGAAGCGCTCGTCGAACCCCCCGACGGCGGCCAGCGCCGTCCGCCGGTAGGCCATGTCCGCGGTGATCCAGTGCCCCTCGGCCAGGCCGGCGGTGCCGCGCTCCCAATCGGTGGGGCGCCGGCCGGTGGGCAGCGGCACCGCCACGACGCCCTGCACGCCGCCGACGGCGTTCCCCACCGCAAGGTCGTCGCGCAGCCGCCGGCACCAGTCCGGCGCCGGCACCACGTCGTCGTCCAGGAACACCACCCACGCCCCCCGGGCCGCCCGCCAGCCCAGGTCGCGGGCCGCCGCCGGGCCCGCGCCGCGCCCGCTCAGCACCTTCGCGTACGCGGACAGCGCCCCCGGCACCGCCAGCTCCCCGGTGTCGTCGCGCCGGTCGTCGACCAGCAGCAGCTCCACCTCGGGCAGTTCGCCGAGCTGGCCGGCGAGGGCGTCCAGCAGCGCCGCCAGGCTCGGCCGGCCGAGTGTCGGCACCACGATGCTGATCACCGGTCACCGGCCAGGGACCGGCGGTGCACCGCGAACGGACCGAGGGCGAGCAGGTCCACCGGCGCCGAGCCGACCAGCTCCATCGCCTCGCGGGGGGTGTCCACCATCGGCCGGCGGCCGTGTTCAGCGAGGTGTTCACCACCACCGGCAGGCCGGTGAGCCGCTCGAACTCGGCCAGCATCTCGGCCACCAGCGGCTCGGTGTCGGCGTGCACGGTCTGCACCCGGGCGGTGCCGTCGACGTGGGTGACCGCCGGGATGCGGTCCCGCCACTCCGGCTTCACCCGGTGCACGAAGAGCATGTACGGGCTGGGGAAGACCCCCTCGAAGATCTCCGCGAAGCGTTCCGCGCGGACCATCGGGGCGATCGGGCGGAACTGCTCCCGGCCCTTGACGTCGTTCATCCGGGCGGTGGTCGCCGGGTCGCCCGGGTGGGCGAGCAGCGACCGGTGGCCCAGCGCGCGCGGGCCGTACTCGCTGCGGCACTGGTACCAGGCGACGATGCCGTTGGTGGCGAGCACCCGGGCCGCCTCGGCGGCGATCGACGCCGGCCGGGTGTACGGCAGCGCGGCGCGGCGCAGCTCCGCCTCCAGCTCCTCGTCCGACCAGCCCCGGCCCAGGTCGACCCCGGCCAGCGGGGTGGACCGGTCGCCGAGCGTGCCGGCCACGTGCAGGGCCGCGCCGAGCGCCGTCCCCGAGTCGCCGGCCGCCGGCTGCACCCAGACCTCGCGGTACGGCCCCTCGGCCGCGAGCCGGGCGTTCGCCACGCAGTTCAGCGCCACCCCGCCGGCCATGGCCAGGGTCGACGCGCCGCCGGCGGCGTCGTACAGCCAGCGGGACAGGTCGAGAACGACCTCCTCCAACCGGGCCTGCACGCTGGCGGCGAGATCGGCATGCTCCTCGGTCATCTCGCCGTCGGCGGTGCGCGCCTTGGCCATGCTCGCCCAGTCGATCCGCTCGACCCGGAAGCCACCGTCGTCGGTGGCCCGCACCAGCTCGCGCAGCAGGCCCAGGTGCTTCGGCCGGCCGTACGACGCCAGCGCCATCACCTTGTACTCGTCGCTGGAGTGCAGGAAGCCCAGGTGCCGGGTCAGGTCCTCGTAGAGCAGGCCGAGCGAGTGCGGCAGCTGCTGGGAGTACAGGGCGGACAACCGTCCGTCGCGGTAGACGCCGGCCAGGTGGCTGGCCACCTCGCCGCGCCCGTCCAGCACCAGCACCGCGGTGTCGTCGCCGGCCCGAGGTGCGGCCAGCCCGGCGGAGGCGGCGTGCGCCACGTGGTGCGGCACGAACCGCACCTTCTCCGGGTCGAGCCCGGGCAGGGCGGCGGCGAGGAACTGCGGGGCCCGCTTGGCGTAGTCGACCCGCAGCCAGTCCCACGGGTCGCTCAGGCCGAGGTCGGCCGCGTCCCGACAGAGGCCGGGGTCGAACGAGTAGGCGACCGCGTCGAGGCTGTCGACGTCGATCCCCGCGCTGGCCAGGCACCAGGCGGCGGACAATTCGGGCAGCTCCCAGGCGGAGAACGGCACGGGACGCTTGCCGTGCTTGCGCCGGCTGAACCTCTCCTCTTCGGCGGCGGCCACCACCGTCCCGTCGACCAGCAGGGCGGCCGCCGGGTCGTGGAAGATGGCGTTGATCCCAAGGACGCGCATGAGCAGTCCCTACCCTGGCCTTCACGCCCTAACCTGTAGATCATCGACTTCTTCCCGGGAGCCGATCGTCGGCTGTGGAGATTCGCCGGTGGCGCTTGATGGGCCGGATCTAGGCCTGACGGCCCGGTCCGGCGGCGCCCGTCGCGCCGCCGAACCGGGGAGGGATCAACTACGGAGCATGCACGGGCCGAATACCTCGTACGCGATCCGCTCGACCGGTACGCCCCGGCGCAGCAGCCCACCCCGGACCGCGTTCATGAACGGCAGCGGCCCGCACAGGTGCACGTGCGCGTCGGGAGAGAGCGGGATCAGTTCGGGGTCGACCAGACCGGTGGCGATCTCGGCGGTGAGCCCGGCCAGCTCCGCGTCGGTGGCGTCCTCGTACCAGAGGCTCATCCGCAGGTTGGGCAGTTGGTCGCGGAGCCGGGGGAGTTCGTCGCGCAGGGCGTGCGCGGCGCCGGCACGGTCGGCGTGCACCAGCACCACCGGACGCTCGGGTTCGGTGACCGCCAGATGCTCCAGCGCCGACATCGCCGGGGTGAGCCCGATACCGGCGCTGACCAGCAGCAGCGGGCCGTCGCCGGCCACCGCGCTCACCTCTCCGAAGGGCGGGCTGAGCCGCAGCGTGTCACCGACCGCCACCCGCTCGTGCAGGAAGCTGGAGACCATCCCGTCGGGTGCGCCGCCGGTGCCGCGGACCCGCTTGACGGTGATCCGCCAGTGGTCGGCGCCGGGGCGGCCGGAGAGGCTGTACTGCCGAATCTGCTGGCCGCGCCCGCCGTCCAGGTCGACGGCGACCGAGGTGTACTGGCCGGGGATGAAGCCGGGCACCGCGCCACGGTCGGCCGGGACGAGGGCGAAGGAGACGACGTCCGGGGTCTCCCGGACCTTGTCGGTCACCCACCAGTCCCGCCACACCGAGCCGTTCCTCGGCACCCCTGCCGCGGTGTAGAGACGCGCCTCCCGCGCGATCAGCTCGCAGGCCAGCAGCCAGTACACCTCGTCCCAGGCGGCGGCGACCTGCGGCGTGACCGCCTCGCCGAGCACCTCGCCGACGGCGGCGAGCAGGTGGCGGCCGACGATCGGGTACTGGGTCGCGGTGATGCCGAGCGAGGCGTGCTTGTGCGCGATCCGGTCCAGGATCGGACCCCACGGCGCCGCGCTGCCGACGGTCAGGTGCTCAGCGTAGGCGACCACGGCGGCGGCGAGCGCCGCCTTCTGCTGCCCGGTGGCCTGGTTGCTGCGGCTGAAGATGTCCAGCAGCTCCGGGTGCGCGGCGAACATCCGCTGGTAGAACCGGCCGGTGATCGCCTCGCCGTGCGCCTGCACGGCGGGCAGGGTCGCCGTCACCACTGCTGCTGAGGATTCCGAGAGCACGGGTACTCCTTCGGGGATCGGTTCGGACGATCTCCACTGAACAGGACTCTGAAATTCCTCTTCAGGGTCGAAGGCCCCGGGTCCCGGGTCGCCTGGATCACACCCGCGACCGGCTCATCGGCCCGTGTCGCGCCCCGTTCGTGCTGGCTAGGGTCGGTACGTGAAGCTCAACCGGTCCACCGACATGGCCCTGCGGATCGCCATGCTCACCGCCGCGTCCCCCGCGCGGACCACGGTGGACGAGCTGGCCACCCAGCTCGCGCTGCCCCGCAGCCACGTCGCCAAGGTCGTCCAGCGGCTCCAGCGGATCGGCGTCCTGGTGACCACCCGGGGACGCTTCGGCGGGGTGGCGTTCGCCGAGCGTGCCGGCGAGCTGACCGTCGGCCACGTCGTCCGGGCCTTCGAGGGCGACGACGAGGTGGTCGCCTGCGACCAGCCGGCCTGCCCGCTGGTCGCCGGCTGCCGGCTGCGCGGTGAGCTGCGCCGCGCCCAGGCCGCCTTCCTCGCCGTCCTCGACGGCATACGCCTCGGCGACCTCGTCGACGGCCCGCCGGCCCGCTGCTGCTCACCCTCGGCGCGCCGGGGCTCCGCGGCTGAGCCCTTCCGGCATAGGCTCCGGGGTGACTGGTCCCCGGGGAGGTTCAATGTCCGTCTCGCATCCGGTGTTTGCGCGGGTCTTCGCGCGGGCCAGCGTGGCCATGGACCGGGCGGGCGCCGCCGAGCACCGGCACCGGCTGGTCGCCGGGCTGACCGGCCGGGTGGTCGAGGTGGGCGCCGGCAACGGCCGGATGTTCCCGCACTACCCGCCGACGGTGACCGAGGTGCTGGCCGTCGAACCGGAACCCCGACTGCGGGCCGCTGCCCACGCCGCGGCGGCCGCCGCCCCGGTACCGGTCACCGTGCTGGCCGGACTGGCCGAGGCGCTGCCGGCCGCCGACGCCGCCGCCGACGCGGTGGTGCTGTCGCTGGTGCTCTGTCCGGTGCCCGACCAGGCGGTCGCCCTGCGGGAGGCCCGCCGGGTGCTGCGCCCGGGCGGGCAGCTGCGCTTCTACGAGCACGTGGTGGCGCAGACCCCGGGGCTGCGCCGGGCGCAGCGCTGGGCCGACGTCACCATTTGGCCCGCCCTCTGCGGCGGCTGCCACACCGGCCGGGACACCGTCGGCGCGATCGCCGCCGCCGGCTTCACCGTCGTCGAGCTGGACCGGTTCCGCTTCCCGCCGACCGGCATCCCGATGCCGGCCTCGCCGCACGTGCTCGGCACGGCGGTGCGACCGTGACCAGGGCGCGAACGTGACCCCCCGCTTCGCCTCCGCGTAGAGCCGCTCGAACCAGCCGGTCGGATCCCGGCGGCGACCGACCGGGAAGACAAACGCCTGGTCGGATCGTTGTCGTCCACTGACGCCCCGTCGCCCGGCCGCCGTCCCGGGGCCCTCGCCCGAAGTCGGGCACGGCACGCGCCGCGACGTAACCCCGCGGCTCACCCGCCCGGGTGCCACGGCTCTGTCGGAGCGCCGGGCTAGGCTCGCTCCGGCGCGCCGCGCGTGGCGATCGAGCCGGTGAGCGGCACCACACCGCCGAGACCTGGGAGTACGACCAGTTGACCGCACAGCCTGAGACCCTGTACGGGGCCGACGACCTGACGCACCTGGAGGGCCTGGACGCCGTCCGCAAGCGCCCCGGCATGTACATCGGCTCCACCGACAGCCGTGGCGTGGGTCACCTCGTCAACGAGATCCTCGACAACTCCACCGACGAGGGTGTCGCGGGTCACGCCACCAAGGTCGAGGTGATCCTGCACGCCGACGGCTCGGTGCAGGTCGACGACGACGGCCGGGGCATCCCCACCGACGTGCACGCCAAGTCCGGCATCTCCGGCGTCGAGCTGGTGCTCACCCGACTGCACGCCGGCGGCAAGTTCGGCGGCTCGGGCTACAAGACCTCCGGCGGCCTGCACGGCGTGGGCGCTTCCGCGGTCAACGCCCTCTCGCGGCGGTTCGACGTCACCGTCCGGCGCGACGGCAAGGTCCACGCGATGTCGTTCCGGCACGGCGTACCGGGGATCTTCGACGGGCCCGGTCCGGACGCGCCCTTCACCCCCGGTCCGGGCCTGCAGATCGTCGGCGCGATGAAGCGCGGACAGCGCACCGGCACCTCGATCCGGTGGTGGCACGACACCCGCTACTTCGAGACGGGCGCCCGGCTGGACACCGAGGCGGTCCGGCTCAAGCTGCGCAACACCGCGTTCCTCGTCCCCGGCGTGGCCTACCTGCTGCGCGACGAGACGGGCGAGGAGCCCACCGAGGAGAGCTTCCACTTCCCCAACGGCCTGACCGACATGGTGGAGTTCCTCGCCCCGGCCGGCGACCGGCCGGTCTCCGGCACGCTGCTGGTCACCGGCGAGGGGACGTACCGGGAGAACGCCGCCGACGCCAACGGCGTGATGCAGTCCAACGTGCAGCGCAGGGCCGAGATCGAGGTGGCGCTGCGCTGGGGCACCGGCTACGAGCGCACCGTCGAGTGCTTCACCAACACCATCCGCAACGCGCACGGCGGCACCCACCGCAAGGGCTTCGAGCGGGCCCTGGTGCGCACCCTGGCCGACGCCGCGCGCAACACCCGCGGCCTGCTCAAGCCGAAGGAGGACGCGCCCACCCTGGACGACGTCCTGGAGGGCATGACCGCGGTGGTGCACGTGCGGATCCCGGAGCCGCAGTTCACCTCGCAGACCAAGGACGAGCTCTCCACCGCCGGCATCACCAAGGTGATCCAGGGCCTGGTCGAGCAGCACCTCAAGGCCTGGCTGGAGGACCGGCGCACCAAGGCCGAGGCGCGGACGGTGCTCCAGAAGATCGTCGACGCGGCGCGGGTCCGGCTGACCCAGAAGCAGCAGAAGGACGCGGCCCGGCGCAAGACCGCCCTGGAGGGCGCGTCGATGCCGGCCAAGCTGGTCGACTGTCGGGCCACCGGGGTGGACCGCAGCGAGCTGTTCATCGTGGAGGGGGACAGCGCGCTCGGGTGCTTCACCGGCGACACGATGGTCTCGTTGGCATCGGGTCAGAGCCGATCCTTCGCCGATTTGGCTGCGGACTGGCAGCACGGCATCAGCCACTTCGGCTACAGCACCAACAAGGCTGGCCGGGTGGTCATCGCTCCGCTGCTGGAGCCGCGGCTCACCAAGCGCGATGCCCCGTTGGTGCGTGTCACGCTCGACAACGGCGAGTCGGTGCGGTGCACCCCCGATCATCTGTTCCGGCTGCGCGACGGCTCCTACCGGCGGGCTGACGCACTTGTGCCCGGTGATTCCCTTATGCCCCTGTATCGCAGTCTGTCGAACAAGGCGGAGGGGCACAAACTGCAGGGGTATGAGCGGGTCTGGATGAACGACCGCGAGGAGTGGGTCTACACCCATTACCTGGCGGACGCGTGGAATCTGCGCCACGGCAGGGACAGCGTTACAAACGGCAACGTCCGTCATCACGTCGACATCAACAAGCGAAACAATGACCCGCGCAATCTGCGCCGGATGACCTGGGCCGACCACTCCGCCCTGCACGTCGCGATGATGGGCGAACATGTCCACGCCGGTTGGCGGGAGTGGTTCGACAATGGGGGCCGAGAGTTCCGCTCGGCCATGCTGACAGCGCAGTGGCGGGATCCTGCCTTCCGTGAGGCCTGCCTCGCGCGGCTGTTCGCGCTCAATGAGTCGCCCGCGTTCCGCGCAAAGATCGAAAAGGGCTTCCAGGACTGGTACAACGCGCTAGGTGCCGACGAGCAGCGTGCCTATGCCGAGCGGATGCGTGAGCGGCAGGCGACATACTGGTCGCAGCCGGAGCATCGACAGGCAGCAGCCGAGCGGGTGCGGGAATACTTCACCGATCCCGCTCGTCGAGAGGAGTGGCGTGAGCGCTCTTTGAAGCAGTGGCGTGACGACGCATTATGTGCTTGGCGGTCACGAAAGACCGTGGAACAGTTCGCGAACCCCGCCGAGCGGGAACGCCAGCGCGGCGCCGTACTGGCCTGGCACCGGGACAACCCCGAATTCGTGAGCAGCACTCGTCCCGGATGAGGCGGCGGATGACTGACCCGAGCACGGGCCACCTCGCCAAGGCGCAGGCCGGCAGGGCTCGATACGTCGCAACGGTGCCGCGCCAGGAACGCGTTGGCCGGCAACTCGAAGGTCGGCGTCTGGCTGCGCTGCGTCGTCTCGCGCCGCTGCTGTCGCAAGCCGACGAGGAGTTGGCGACCGCCTACGAAGCCGAGCGGTTGCGGACCGCCCGCACCGGCCTCCGTTTCGATCGGCTCCTGAGCCTTTACGGGGGCGACTACGGGCGACTGCGAGAGGCGGCCTCCCTTGTCAACCACCGCGTGGTATCCGTAAAGGCTCTGGACGAGACGGCGGACGTCTACGACCTGACCGTCGATGGCTACCACAACTTCGCGCTCGAAGCGGGTGTGTTCGTCCACAACAGCGCCCGGGTGGCACGAACCGCTGAGTACCAGGCGCTGCTGCCGATCCGCGGCAAGATCCTCAACGTGCAGAAGGCGAACCTCCAGCAGGTGCTGGACAATGCCGAGTGCGCGGCGATCGTGCAGGTGCTCGGCGCCGGGTCGGGGCGGACTTTCGACCTCTCCGCGCTGCGGTACGGCCGGGTCCTGATCATGGCCGACGCGGACGTCGACGGCGCGCACATCCGGACCCTGCTGATCACGCTCTTCGCCCGCTACATGCGTCCGCTGATCGAGGCCGGCCGGCTCTTCGCCGCGATGCCGCCGCTACACAAGATCACTACCAAGGGACGCAACCCGCAGACCGTCTACACGTACACCCAGGCGGAGATGGAGGCGACGGTCCGCAAGCTGGAGAAGGCCGGCAAGCAGATCGTCACGCCGATTCCGCGCTTCAAGGGTCTCGGCGAGATGGATGCCGACGAGCTTTGGGAGACCACGATGAACCCGGCCACCCGGGCGGTCCGCCGGATCACCCTCGACGACGTCGAGGCGGCTGAGCGGATCCTGGAACTGCTGATGGGGGAGAAGGTCGAACCGCGCCGCAACTGGCTGATCGACTCGGCCGACCGGGTCGACCGCCAGGCGATCGACGCATGACGACCGGGTTCGTTCGGAAGGAAAGCTGAGTCATGGCACGCCGCAAGGAAGACCGCACCAAGGCGGACCTGTCCGCCTTCGACCAGGCCGGCGCGCGGGTCTTCGACAACCCGCTGGTCACCGAGGTCTCCGACTCCTACCTGGAGTACGCCTTCTCGGTCATCCACTCCCGCGCCCTGCCCGACGCCCGCGACGGTCTCAAGCCGGTGCACCGGCGCATCCTTTACGCGATGAATGAGGCGGGGTTCCGCCCCGATCGGGCGCATGTAAAGTCCGCCCGCGTGGTCGGCGACGTGATGGGCCGCTACCACCCGCATGGTGACTCCGCGATCTACGACGCGATGGTCCGCATGGCCCAGGACTTCTCGCTCAACGTGCCACTCATCGATGGGCATGGAAATTTTGGAAGCCAGGACGATGGACCGGCCGCCGCGCGCTACACCGAGGCGCGGATGTCCCGGGAGGCGATGCTGCTCGTCGGCGAGCTGGGCGAGGACACCGTTGACGTCGAGCCGAACTACGACGGCTCGCTGACCCAGCCGACCGTGCTGCCGGCCGCCTTCCCCAACCTGCTGGTCAACGGCGCGTCCGGGATCGCGGTCGGGATGGCGACCAACATGATCCCGCACAACCTCGGCGAGGTCGTCTCCGCCGCCCGCTGGCTGATCAACCACCCGGACGCCGACCTGGACAAGCTCATGGAGTTCGTCCCCGGCCCCGACCTGCCCACCGGCGGGCTGCTGCTCGGCCTCGACGAGGTGCGCCGGGCGTACGAGACCGGGCGCGGCGTGGTCCGGATGCGCGGGCGGGTGGAGATCGGTCCGCTCGAGGGCAGCCGCGGCCGGCAGGCCATCACGGTGACCGAGCTGCCGTACGGAGTCGGCGCGGAGAAGGTCATCGCCGCGATCACCAACGAGGTCAACAAGACCAAGCGGCTCACCGGCATCGCCGACGTCAAGGACCTGACCGACCGGGAGAACGGCACCCGGCTGGTCATCGAGTGCAAGGTGGGCGTCAACCCGCAGGCGCTGCTGGCCGACCTGTACCGGCTCACCCCGCTGGAGCAGTCCTTCGGCGTCAACAACCTGGTCCTGGTCGACGGCCAGCCGCAGACCCTGGGGCTCAAGGCGCTGCTGGAGGTCTTCCTCGCCCACCGGTACGACGTGGTGACCCGGCGCAGCTCCTACCGCCGCCGGAAGCGCGAGGAGCGGCTGCACCTGGTCGACGGCCTGCTGATCGCCCTGCTCGACATCGACAAGGTGGTCAAGCTGATCCGGGGCAGCGACGACGCCCAGGCCGCCAAGGACGGCCTGATGCGTCAGTTCAAGCTCTCCGACATCCAGGCCACCTACATCCTGGACACTCCGCTGCGCCGGCTGACGAAGTTCGACCGGATCGAGCTGGAGGCCGAGCAGGAGAAGCTCCGCAAGGAGATCGCCGAGCTGTCGACCATCCTCGACGACCCCAAGGTGCTCCGGAAGCTGGTCTCCGACGAGTTGGCCGCCGTGGTCAAGCAGTTCGGCGCCCCGCGCCGGACCACGCTGGTCGACGGCGACCTCAAGGAGGTCCTGGCCGCCTCCGCGCCGGCCGGGCCGCTGGAGGTCGCCGACGACCCGTGCCAGGTGATCCTCTCCGCGACCGGGCTGGTCGCCCGGACCGCGGCCGAGTCGGAGGAGGCCGCCGAGGGGCGGCGGCGCAGCGGCCGGGTCAAGCACGACGCCGTACGCGCGGTGGTCCACTCCACGGCGCGGGGCCGGGTGCTCCTGGTGACCAGCGCCGGCCGGGCGTTCAAGATCGATGTGCTGCCGCTGCCGGTGCTGCCCGAGCAGTCCGGCACGGTGTCGCTGCGCGGCGGGATGTCGGCGGCCGAGCTGGTGCCGCTGGAGCCGGGCGAGAGGGTCGTCGGCCTGGCGCCGCTCGGGCCGTCCGCCGAGGGCTCGCCGGGCCTGGCCCTGGGCACCCGACACGGCGTGGTCAAGGTCTGCGCGCCGGAGTGGCCGGTCCGCTCCGACGAGTTCGAGGTGATCTCCCTGCGCGAGGGGGACGAGGTGGTAGGGGCGACCTGGCTCATCGACGGGGCGGAAACCCTCGCCTTCATCTCGTCCGAGGCGTCCCTGTTGCGCTTCGCCGCCTCCGTGGTCCGGCCGCAGGGCGTCAAGGGCGGCGGCATGGCCGGCATCAACTTGCCGGCCGGGGCTCGGGTGGTCTTCTTCGGCGCGGTCCGCATCGACGACCCGGGGCACGGTGAGCCGATGGTGGTCACCTCGACCGGGGCCACGGTGAAGGTGACGCCGTTCCGGGCGTACCCGGCGAAGGGGCGGGCGACCGGTGGGGTCCGCGCGCAGCGGTTCCTCAAGGGCGAGCCGGACCTGGCCGTGGCCTGGATCGGCCCGCGCCCGGTCGGCGCGACGGCCAGCGGCGACGCGGTCGAGCTGCCCCCGGCGGACCCGCGCCGCGACGGCTCCGGCTTCGCCGTCATGCTCGGCCCGGCGGTCGTCGGCCACCTCGTCGAACGCGACTGACCCACCCGGCGCCAAGGGGTCGGCGGCAACGGCCGCGACCCCTTGGCGGCTACTCCCGATGCGCCGTGTTGATCATGGAATTGTTGCCCTGCCGCCCGGCGTGTCGTGGCAACAACTTCATGATCGTCGCTCGGTGAGGAGGCGGTCAGAGCTCGGGTTCGGGGCCGCGGCGGGAGTCGGGGGTGGTGCCGCGGAGGTGGGCGATCAGGCGCATGCCGTGATAGATCACCAGGGCGACGGCGGTGCCCAGGGCGATGCCGTTGAAGGAGAGGTCGCCGGCCGTCAGGGTGTAGTTGGCGGCGCCGATGATCAGCGCGACGGCGGCGGTCATCAGGTTGACCGGGTCGTGGAAGTCGACCCGGTTCTCGATCCAGATCCGGGCGCCGAGGATGGCGATCAGGCCGTACAGCGCCGTGGTGGCGCCGCCCAGCACGCCGGCCGGCACGGTGAGGATCAGCGCGCCGAACTTCGGGCTGAGCCCGAGCAGCACCGCCGCCACCCCGGCCACCCAGTACGCCGCCGTCGAGTAGACCCTGGTCGCCGCCATCACGCCGATGTTCTCCGCGTACGTGGTGGTGCCGGAGCCGCCGCCGGAGCCGGCCAGCACGGTGGCGATGCCGTCGCCGAGGAACGCCCGGCCCATGTCCCGGTCCAGGTTGCGGCCGGTCATCGTGGCCACCGCCTTGACGTGCCCGGCGTTCTCCGCGATCAGCACCAGGATCACCGGGATCACCAGCACCACCGCCCGCAGGCTGAAGCTCGGCGCGTGGAACTGGGGCAGCCCCACCCAGGCGGCCTCCTTCAGCGCGGTCACCGCCTTCGGGTCCAACTGGCCGAGGACGGCGGCGAGCGCCCAGCCCACCACCACGCCGAGCAGGATGGACAGCCGGGCCAGGAAGCCCCGGAAGACCACCGTGGCGAGCAGGATCGCCACCAGGGTGGCCACCGCGATCAGCGGCTGGGCCTTCACCCCGCCGTTGCCGCCGCCGTCCCAGGCGACCGGCGCGAGGTTGAGCCCGATCAGCGCCACGATCGCGCCGGTGACCACCGGCGGCATCAGCGCGTCGATCCACCGGGCCCCGGCCAGCTGCACCACGACGCCGACCAGCGCGAGCGCCGCGCCGGCCACCACGATGCCGCCGAGCGCCGGGCCGATGTCGCCACCGGCCTCGGCGGCCAGCACCGGCGCGATGAACGCGAACGACGAGCCCAGGTACGACGGCAGCCGGTTGCCGGTGATCAGCAGGAAGAGCAGCGTGCCGATCCCGGAGAAGAAGAGCGTGGTGGCCGGCGGGAAGCCGGTGATCAGCGGCACCGTGAAGGTGGCGCCGAACATCGCGACCACGTGCTGCACGCCGACCCCGACGGTGCGCGGCCAGGAGAGCCGTTCACCGGGGTGGACCACGTCGCCCGGTCGGATGGCGCGGCCGTCGCCGTGCACGCTCCACGGGGACCAGCGGGAACGTGGTGCGGTGGGGGACTGGGTCATGGGGGCCCTTCGCGTCAGGTGACGGGGGCGTGATCGACCCTGAGAGTTGTTTCTAGCACGACCTCGGCCGGGGACGAGGACCGCCTGGCAGGTCTACAATCGGGCCGTCTGTCACCGTCGATGGCCCGGGTGCGCCGCGAAGCACTCCCCTCCATGACCCACCTCTCCTCCGGCGGAGTCGCCGGACCGGCGTGAGCCCCGCCATCCGGGTGCGCCCGCGCCGCGAGTTGCGCGCCGCCCGTCGTACCCGCCAGCACGGCTGTTGGGGTCATCTGATCGCCGCGCCGCTCTGGCCGCTGCACGGAGCCAACCTGGGCACCCTGCTGCGCACCTGTGACGCCGTCGGCGCCTGTCTTGCGGTGCCGCCGTTCCGCTGGGTCGACGAGGCCCTCGCCCGGGGCAACACGCTGCGGAGGCCCAGCTGCGTGCACCGGGTCGGCAGCCCGTCCCGCTGGCTCGCCGCCGAGCGGGCCGCCGGGGCCCGGATCGTCGGGGTGGAGCTGGCCGACGAGGCGATTCGCCTCGGTGACCTGCCGGCCGCGCGGGGCCGCACCGTTGTGCTGCTCGGCCACGAGGCGAACGGCCTTCCGGCGTCTCCTCCTCGGGCGGGGTCGTCGGCGGGCGGAGCATCGGGACCGCCCAGGACGGCGCCCCAGGGTCGACGCCGCCGCCGGGCACCCTACCGGTTGGTACCCCCACCCGCCTCCGGGCCGACGTGGCGGTCGGCACGCGGGATCCGGACCGGCGTGGCGATGGCATGGGATTTCTGCTCCTGCACTTCGAGCGGAGCTGGATCGGCGCCGTACGCCGGAGGACCTGCTGGCCCGGATCCGGTGGCTGCGGGACCAGAACCGGGCGCTGCGGGACACCATCGAGACCCACCGCGCCCAGCAGCTGCGCGAGCGGTTGCGCAAGGCGGTCGGCGGGCACGTCCGCCGGGATGCTGCCCCGCTGATCCTCGTACGCCTGTTCGATCGGTTGGTAGGATCGGCGGCGTGTCCGACGTCGCGTACCAGCCCTCGATGCTGGACTTCACCGAGCAGGGCCCCAGCCTGGGCCCGCTCGCCGCCCTGCGCCGGCACCAACTGAGCCGGGGCGCCTGGGTCGACCACCTGCCCGGCTGGGTGCGCGGCTCCGACGTGGTGCTCGACACCCTGCTGCACGAGGTGCCGTGGCGCGCGGAGCGCCGCACCATGTACGACGCCGAGGTCGACGTCCCCCGCCTGCTCTGCTGGTACGCGGCCGGCCGGCCGCTGCCGCACGCCGTGCTGACCGAGGCCCGGGAGGCGCTGACCCGGCACTACGCACCCGAGCTGGGCGAGCCCTTCGTCACCGCCGGGATGTGCCTCTACCGCAGCGGACGGGACAGCGTCGCCTGGCACGGCGACACGACGGGCCGCTCCGCGCACACCGACACCATGGTCGCCATCGTCTCGTTCGGCTCGCCGCGCCCGCTGCTGCTGCGCCCCCGCGGCGGCGGGGCCAGCCTCCGCTTCCCGCTCGGCCACGGCGACCTGGTCGTGATGGGCGGCTCCTGCCAGCGCACCTGGGAACACGCCATCCCCAAGACCACCCGCCCGGTCGGCCCCCGGGTCAGCGTCCAGTTCCGCCCCACCGGCGTCTCCTGACCCACCGAGACCTCCCCGCCTCCCGCGATCTTGCACTTTGCGCCCGCGCTTCGCGTGATACGTCCGGAATGCCGGGGCAGCAAGTGCAAGATCGCGGAGGATGAGGGCTGGTCAGAGGAGGCCGGCGAGTTTGTAGAGGACGAGGGAGCCGGCTACCGCGACGTTGAGGCTGTGGCCGTGGCCGACCATCGGGATCTCCACCGCCACGTCCAGGGCGTCGAGGGCCTCCGCGTGCTGGTGACCCCGGTGACGGTCGGGTTTCCGGCATGACCGCCGCCCCGACCACCGGTGCCGCCCGGGCCTCGGCGGTCGCCGGCCGCCTGCCGTCGCTGACCGGGCTGCGCTGGGTCGCCGCCCTGCTGGTCTTCGGCTTCCACGTCGCCACCATGCGGATCGTGGCCGAGCCGGACTACCAGGCGGTCGTCGACTGGCTGTTCACCCTCGGCCTCTCCGGCGTGGAGTTCTTCTTCATCCTCAGTGGATTCGTGCTGGTCTGGTCGTACCGGGACGCGAGCGCCGGCGGACCTTCCTGCGCCGGCGGCTCGCCAAGATCTACCCGAACCACCTGCTGATGTGGGTGGTGGTGCTCCTCGTCGGGCTCTGGTTCGCCGACCCGGTCAACGGCTGGGCGGCGCTGGGCAACCTGGCCCTGGTGCAGGCCTGGAATCCCACCCCCGGCTACTTCTACAGCGTCAACACGGTCAGCTGGTCGCTCTCCTGCGAGCTGTTCTTCTACCTCTGCCTGCCGTTCGTGCTGCCGGTGCTGCGCCGGCTGCGTCCCGCCGCCCTGTGGGCGGTGGTGGTCGCCGCGCCGCTGCTGATCGTCGCGCTCTGGCCGGGCCAGCGCCTGGTGCCCGAGGAGAGCCGGTGGTGGTTCACCCAGGTCTTCCCGCTGCTGCGGTCCCTGGAGTTCTGGATGGGCGTGGCCGCGGCCGAGCTGATGCGCCGGGGGCGCTGGCGGGGGCCGGGCCTGACCCCCGCCAGCCTGCTCTTCGTGGCGACCTGGGCGGTCGCCGCGCAGTGGATCCGGGCGGAACTCTGGGCGGGCCTGCTGGCGGTGGCGTACCTGCTGGTCATCACCGCCGCCGCCGACGCGGACGTGCGCGGCCGGCGCACCCCGTGGCGGTCCCGGCCGATGGTCTGGCTCGGTGAGGTCTCCTTCGCCTTCTACCTGGTGCACGTCTTCGTGATGGTCACCGTGCTCCGACTGACCGGTCACTACGGGGTCGGGCTGCCGGGCTGGTGGGGCCCGCTCGCCGTGCTCGGCTTCCTGGTGGTCAACCTGGTGCTCGCCGGGGCCCTGCACCGGTACGTCGAGATGCCGATGATGCGCCGGCTGGGACCGCCCCGCCGGGCCCGCGCGCGGAGCGCCCCGGCCGCCGTCACGCCGGCCCAGGTCGGACCCGCCACCGCCCGCGACGGGCAGGTCAGGCCGATCGAGTACGCCGGGCGGCGCGACCCGGCCTGAGGCGGGCCCCCGCTCCGCCCGATCGCTGTCGGTCCATGCTGGTCAGTGCGGCGATCCGACTCGTGGCGACACGCCCGGCGGCGATGCGGCACCACGCCGTCGGCGGTAGCGTGGGTCTGTGCTTCCGGTCGCGCTCACCTGTCCCCTGTGGTGGGTGGCGCGCTGGACGGCCCGCATGCTGGCCAGTCTCGCCGTCGCCGTCGCGGTCGCCTGCTCGCTCGGCGCCGCCACCCTGCCCGTCGGCGCGGCCGCCGCCGCCCAGGCGCCCCGGTCACCGAGCTGGCCTCCGCGGTCCCGGCACCCTCCTGGTCCACGACCCGGCCGGCCCTCCAGCTCGGCGCCCGCGCCGTTCCCGAGCCCGGCGACCGGCCCGAGGACGCGGGCCGCGCCCCGAGCGGCGCAACCGCCTTCGACGCGGGCCTGGTGTTGCCCGGAGGGACCACCGCCAGCACCAGCTGCCCCCGTTCGACGGTCAGGTCGACGTCCCGGACGGCGAGGGTGCGTCGGAGTGCAGCGCCCCGAAGCCGGTGAGGTCGAGCCGGCGCAGCGGGTGCCGCGGCGGCGGCTCGGGCGCGGGCGCGGTGCCCGCGG
>NZ_JAEVHJ010000136.1:0-16467 GCF_016802855.1 Micromonospora sp. ATA51
GTCGATCGTGCACGGCTTCGCCACCCTCCGGCTGGCCGGCGCCCTGCCGCCCGGCTCGGGCGACAACCCGGAGGACGGCGCCCGCGCCGTGATCCGCCGGCCTGGTCGATCGTGCACGGCTTCGCCACCCTCCGGCTGGCCGGCGCCCTGCCGCCCGGCTCGGGCGACAACCCGGAGGACGGCGCCCGCGCCGTGATCCGCCGCCTCTTCGAGTGACGCCGCCCCCGCGGGGGCCGAGGGGTCACCAGCTGGTGGGGAGGGGCATGCCTTCCGTGTAGCCGGCGGCGCTCTGCACGCCGACGAGGGCCTGCTCGTGGAACTCGTCCAGGTTGCGGGCGCCGGCGTAGGTGAAGGCGCTGCGTACCCCGGAGATGATCTCGTCGATCAGGTCCTCGACGCCGGGCCGGGCCGGGTCCAGGTACATCCGGGCCGTGGAGATGCCCTCCTCGAAGATCGCCTTGCGGGCCCGGTCGAACGCGCTGTCCTCGGCCGTACGCGCGCTGACCGCCCGGGCCGACGCCATCCCGAAGCTCTCCTTGTACCGGCGGCCGTCCGCGTCGGTGTAGAGGTCGCCCGGGGACTCGTAGGTGCCGGCGAACCAGGAACCGATCATCACGTTCGACGCCCCGGCGGCCAGGGCCAGCGCCACGTCCCGCGGGTGGCGTACGCCGCCGTCCGCCCAGACGTGCCGACCCAGCTCCCGGGCCGCCGCCGCGCAGTCGAGGACCGCCGAGAACTGGGGCCGACCCACCCCGGTCATCATCCGGGTGGTGCACATCGCACCGGGGCCGACGCCGACCTTGACGATGTCGGCGCCCGCCTCGACCAGGTCGCGTACCCCGTCGGCGGTGACCACGTTGCCGGCCGCGACCGGGACCGCCGGGTCGAGCTTGCGCACCGCCCGCAGCGCCGAGATCATCCGCTCCTGGTGGCCGTGCGCGGTGTCCACCACCAGCGTGTCCACCCCCGCCTCCAGCAGCGCGGCGGCCTTGCCGGTGACGTCGCCGTTGATGCCCACCGCCGCGGCGATCCGCAGCCGGCCCCGGTCGTCCACGGCCGGCTTGTAGAGGGTGGCGCGCAGCGCGCCCTGGCGGGTGAGCACCCCGACCAGCCGGCGTCCGAGTCCACCACCGGGGCGAGCCGCCGTCGACCGGCCGAGAGCCGGTCGAAGCCGGTACGCGGGTCGGCGTCCGCCGGCACGGTGTGCAGCTCGGTCGACATCACGTGCCGGAGCTGGGCGAACCGGTCCACGCCGACGGTGTCCGCCTCGGTGACCACGCCGAGCGGGCGGCCGGCCTCGTCGACCACGATCACCGCGCCGTGCGAGCGCTTCGGCAGCAGGTGGATCGCGTCGCCGACGGTGTCGGTGGGGCCGAGGGTGATCGCCGTGTCGTGCACCAGGTGCCGCTGCTTGACCCAGGCGACGACGTTGGCCACCACCTCGATCGGGATGTCCTGCGGGATCACCGCGATGGCGCCGCGCCGGGCGACCGTCTCGGCCATCCGGCGGCCGGCGACCGCGGTCATGTTCGACACCACCAGCGGAATGGTGGTGCCGGTGCCGTCGCCGGTGGACAGGTCGACGTCGAGCCGCGAGCCCACCTCGGAGCGGGCCGGCGCCATGAAGACGTCGTTGTAGGTCAGGTCGTGCGCGGGGACCGCGCCATGAAGGAACTGCACCTGAACATCATTCCTGCTCGCGCCCCGGACCGCTCCCGCTGGTGGCCCAAACCACCCGGCTGGCCGCCGTGCGCCCGCGCCGCGAGCCGAGGGCACGGCCGCTGGCCCGGTGTCCGGGCGGCGACGGGTCGCGTCGGGGGGCCATGTACCTGGTGAGCGATATGCCTGGGAGGCATAAATATGACTCACAGGCATATCGCTCGCGGTGGTGTCGGTCCCCGCAGCCGGCGAGCCGGCCGGGAGGCGACGGGTCAGGCGATGGTGCAGATGGCGGCGCCGGCGGTGATGACCGCGCCGACCTCGGCGGAGAGGCCGCTCACCGTGCCCGCCTTGTGGGCGTGCAGCGGCTGCTCCATCTTCATCGCCTCCAGCACGACGACCAGGTCGCCCTCGGCGACGGTGTCGCCGTCGGCCACCGCGATCTTCACGATGGTGCCCTGCATGGGGGAGGTGAGGGCGTCCCCGCTGACCGCCGCGCCCGCCTTGGCCCCGCCACCCCGGCGGGCCGGCTTCTTCGCGGCGGGCGCGCCGGTGGTCGTACCGGCGCCGAGGCCGGCGGGGAGAGTCACCTCCAGCCGCTTGCCACCCACCTCGACCACGACGGTCTCGCGCTCCGCCGGCGCCTCGGCGGCGCCGGCGGCGGCGGTGAAGGCCGGGACGGTGTTGTCGAACTCGGTCTCGATCCACCGGGTGTGCACGGTGAACGGCTCGGCGGTGAACGCCTCGTCCCGGACCACCAGCCGGTGGAAGGGCAGCGCGGTGGCCATGCCGTCCACCACCATCTCGTCCAGTGCCCGGCGGGCCCGCTCGATCGCCTCGGCCCGGGTCTCGCCGGTGATGATCACCTTGGCCAGCAGCGAGTCGAAGTTGCCGCCGATCACGTCGCCGGCCGAGATGCCGGTGTCCACCCGCACACCCGGGCCGGTGGGGAGCCGCAGCGCGGTGACGGTGCCCGGGGCGGGCAGGAAGTTGCGGCCCGGGTCCTCGCCGTTGATCCGGAACTCGATGGCGTGCCCGCGCGGGGTCGGGTCCTCGGTGAAGCGCAGCTTCTCGCCGTCGGCGATGCGGAACTGCTCACGGACCAGGTCGATGCCGGCGGTCTCCTCGGTGACCGGGTGCTCCACCTGCAGCCGGGTGTTCACCTCCAGGAAGGAGATGATGCCGTCGGCGCCGACCAGGTACTCGACGGTGCCGGCGCCGTGGTAGCCGGCCTCCCGGCAGATGGCCTTGGCGCTGTCGTGGATCTGCCGGCGCTGCGCCTCGGTGAGGAACGGCGCGGGGGCCTCCTCGACCAGCTTCTGGTGCCGGCGCTGCAGCGAGCAGTCCCGGGTGCCCACCACGATCACGTTGCCGTGCTGGTCGGCCAGGACCTGCGCCTCGACGTGCCGCGGCTTGTCCAGGTACCGCTCGACGAAGCACTCGCCCCGGCCGAACGCGGCGACCGCCTCCCGGGTGGCCGACTCGAAGAGCTGCGGGATCTCCTCCATCGTGCGGGCGACCTTGAGGCCGCGACCGCCGCCGCCGAAGGCGGCCTTGATGGCCACCGGCAGGCCGTGGTCGACGGCGAAGGCCATCACCTCGTCGGGGCTGCCGACCGGGTCCGGGGTGCCGGGGACCAGCGGCGCGCCGGCGCGCTGGGCGATGTGCCGGGCGGTCACCTTGTCGCCGAGGTCGCGGATGGCCTGCGGGGTGGGGCCGACCCAGGTCAGCCCGGCGTCGATGACGGCCTGGGCGAAGTCGGCGTTCTCGGAGAGGAAGCCGTAGCCGGGGTGCACGGCGTCGGCGCCGGACTTCCCGGCGATGTCGATCAGCTTGTCGATCCGCAGGTAGCTCTCCGCCGCGGTGTCGCCGCCGAGCGCGTACGCCTCGTCGGCGAGGGTGACGTGCAGGGCGTCCCGGTCGGAGTCCGCGTAGACGGCGACGCTGCCCAGACCGGCGTCGCGGCAGGCGCGGATGACGCGGACGGCGATCTCGCCGCGGTTGGCGATGAGTACCTTGCGCACCTTGGTGGCTCCTCCCGGGAGGTCGATGCCGGGAGTGTATCGGCCGGCCTCTGCGGCCCTAACGATCGCTCAGTGTGGGATGCCGCACTCGAACGCCGAGCACTAGTCAAACTTGTTTATTACGCTTGTCCGATGTCGGCGACGCGGATGATGATTCTCGGGCTGGTCAAGTGGATGCAGCCGGTGCACGGCTACGACGTGCGCCGCGAGCTGCTGAGCTGGAGCGCGGACAAGTGGGCCAACATCCAGCCCGGTTCGATCCCTGGACGCTCGCCGCCGGGGTGGCGTCGAACGGCACCCAGCCGATCCCGCCGAAGAAGACCTCCGTCCAGGCGTGCAGGTTCCGGTTGGTCAGCACGTACGTGTCGCCGCCCGAGTTGCTGCCGTTGGTGAAGCCGAACGCCACCCGGGCCGGGATGCCGGCCCGGCGGACCAGCCACGCCATCGCGGCGGCGTACTGCTGGCAGAAGCCGACCTTGGTGGCGAGGAAGTTGGTGATGTCGTCGCCGCTCGTGCCGCCCTTGGTGGACAGCGAGTAGGTGAAGCCGTTCTCGACCGAGAAGTAGCCGTAGATGGCCCGCACCTTGTCGTAGTCGTTCTGCTTGCCCTCGACGAGCTGGTCGACCAGCTTGTCGACCTCGCGTACCACCGGGGCCACGGTCTGCTGGCGCAGCACCGGGTCGTCGGCGGAGAGCGACGGCGCCGCGCGCAGCGCCGCCGGGCTGTACGTCGAGCGGACGTAGTCGAACGAGTAGCGCTTGCCCCGCGAGTTCTCCCGGTTGGAGAAGAGGATCTGGAGGTTCGGGTCGTAGAGCCAGCTGCCGCTGAGGTCCTCGGCCTTCACCGGCTCCGCGTACACCGGCAGCAGGGGCATGTTGAGGTTCTTGGTCACCTCGACGGTCGCCCGGTAGCGCTCCTGCTTGACGCCCCGGCCGGCCCGCTCCGTCGGGTCGGGCAGGGTCCGGTTGGCCGGCCGGCCGGTCGGGACCCGCACCCGGAAGCCGTCCGGGCGCAGCTCGTCGGCCACCCCGAAGCGCAGGTAGAACGGCGCCGGCTCGGTGGTGGTGACCTTGACCAGGTCGGCCACCTCGGACTGGTTGAGCTGGCCGCTCAGCGCGGCGAACAGGTCGATCCGGCCCGGGCTGCCGCCCTGCCCCGGCCGGCCGGTGCCGTTGCCCGTCCCGGAGCCGACCGCGTCCATCAGGCCGCCGGTCATCCCCGGCACGGCCAGCGGCAGCGCCACGGCCAGCGCGACGCCGACCACGGCCAGCCGGCGGCCGGCGGCGGCCAGCGGCGACGCCTCCCACACGTCGACGTCCCGGCCCTCGCCGGTGAACCGGCGGCCGAAGCGGCGTACCCGGTCGACGTTGTCGGTGACCAGCAGCCACAGGTATCCGCAGGCGCCCACCACGAACGGGGTGGCGGGGACGCTGTCCACGTAGACCGCCACCGGCACCGAGTAGATCGCCAGCATCGGCAGGCCGGCCAGCGCCGGCCGGCGCAGCCCCACCGCCAGCACGTCGACCACGACCGCGACCCCGCCGATGCCGAGCACCGTGAGGAACAGCAGCGAGTCGACGTCGCACCTTCACGCCGTACGAGCGCATGTCCTGCACCGACGCGCCGAACAGCTCGCCGAAGTGGGCGAAGGTGCCCGGGGTGGGCAGGAACGCGAGCAGCTCGGTGCCGCCCGGGAAGATCCAGGTGAGGGCGAGCAGCAGGCCGGCGAGCATGGCCAGCACCTGGCCCCACAGCGGGGCCCGGACCAGCCGGCTCAGCGCGGCCGCCCCGGCCACCACCGCCACCACGATGGCCGCCTGGACCAGCCACGTCCAGCGCTGGAAGATGGCCGACAGCGGCGCCGCGGCCAGCAGGGTCGCCGCGGCGGCGACGAAGCCGAGGTTCCGGGTCGCGGTCACGAGGTCGTCCTTCCGGTCATCGCACGCCTCCGGCCACCGTCTCGGCCAGCGCCGCCCGCAGCGCGAAGCCCTGCGAGCCGCGGGCCGCCTGCGGCCACAGCACCGGCAGCCGGCTGCCGTGGTCCACGCCGATCACCCGCCACCCGCTCTGCAGCAGGGCGAGCGCCGCGGCGCCGTGCGCGTGCTCCGCCTCGGCCCGGGCCTTCGCCGGCAGGTTGAGCCAGGTGGAGCTGTCCAGGACGAAACCGACGCAGGTGGCGCCGCTGCCCCGCAGCCCGCCGAGGAGTTCCGCCTCGGCCGTGCTCAGCGCACCGAACAGGCCGATGATCAGGCCGCCGTCGGCCCGCTGCCGGACCTGCTGGACCAACGTGGTGATCTCGACCCGCTTGTCCAGCCGGACCTCGGCGAGGTGGTCGAGGAGCAGCCCGTCGCCGGCCCCCTCGGTGGCGTCCACGTCGGCGCCGGAGCCGGTGACCAGGCGCAGCTTGTACCCGGCCTGGCGCAGGTGCACCGCGATGCTGGCCGCGGCGGAGACCGCCCACTCGAAGCTGGCCGTCGGCCCGTCGCCCCGGTGGCCGAAGGCGCGGGTGTCCAGCACCACCGTGGCCCGGCTCTCCCAGGGCTGCTCCTCGCGCCGCACCATCAGCTCACCGGTGCGGGCGGTGGACTTCCAGTGCACCCGGCGCAGGTCGTCGCCCACCCGGTACTCCCGGGTGGCCGCGTCGTCCTCGCCGTGCACCGCCACCGAGCGGGCCCGGCTGTCGCCGCTGCCGGCGTACTCGCCGGGCAGGCGGACCGTGGGCAGCGGGGTGACCTGCGGGATGACGGTGAGGTGATCGGTGCTGGGGAAGGCGCGGGTGAGCTCGCACAACCCGAACGGGTCGGTGAGCCGGACCACCAGCGGGCCCACCTCGTACCGGCCCCGCACGTCGGCGCGGACCGTGTACGCCACCGAGCTGGCCTGGTGCGCGCCGAGCCGCTCCAGCACCACCCGGGGCCGGCTGCCCAGGGCGTACGGCAGCCGGTCCTCCAGCAGCAGGGTGCCGGTGGGCAGCCGGGACAGGTTCTGCAACCGCAGCACCACCCGGGAGCTGGCCCCGACCGGCACCCGGTGCGGCTCCAGCGACCGGTTGCAGGCCAGCTTGTACCGGCTGCGCCCGACGTACGCCGCCGCGAGCAGCGGCAGGACGGCGAGCAGGATGGCCACCCGCAGCAGGTCCTTCTCGCCGAGGATGCCGGCGGAGACCGCGGCGGCCAGCGCGGCCGCCAGGAACGAGCGGCCCCGGGTGGTCAGTCCGCGCAGGCCGTCGCGCACCTCACGGCCTCCGAGGCTCGAACGGCCCGTGGCCGTTGCCGCTGGCCGGCCGGGTGTCGTACGGGGAGCGCTTGCGGTCGTGCGGCAACGGCAGCCGGTGCACCAGCTCGGCGACGATCGCGTCGGTGGTGCGGCGGGCCAGCTGCGCGTCGGCGGTCGGGATGATCCGGTGCGCCAGCACCGGCACGGCGAGCGCCTGGAGGTCGTCGGGCAGGACGTAGTCGCGCCCCTCCAGCGCGGCCACCGCGCGGGCGGTGCGCAGCAGCTGGAGGGTGGCCCGGGGGGAGGCGCCGAGGCGCAGGTCCGGGGCCTCGCGGGTGGCGGTCACCAGGTCGATCGCGTACTGCTTGACGGCGTCGGCGACGTGCACCTGCCGGACGGTCGCGATGAGCCGGCGCACGATGGCCGCGTCGGAGACCGGGCGCAGCTCGTTCAGCGGGTCGGTGGCCCCGTGACCGTCCAGCATGGCCAGCTCGGCGCCGACGTCCGGGTAGCCCATCGCGATCCGGGCGGTGAACCGGTCGCGCTGCGCCTCCGGCAGCGGGTACGTCCCCTCCATCTCGATCGGGTTCTGCGTGGCGATCACCATGAACGGGGTCTGCAACTGGTAGGTCACCCCGTCGACCGTGACCTGCCGCTCCTCCATGCACTCCAGCAGGGCGGACTGGGTCTTCGGCGAGGCCCGGTTGATCTCGTCGCCGACCACCAGGTTGGCGAAGACCGCGCCGGGGCGGAACTCGAAGTCGTGCGTCTCCTGGTTGTAGACGCTCACCCCGGTGACGTCGCTGGGCAGCAGGTCGGGGGTGAACTGGATCCGGCGCACCGAGCAGTCGATCGAGCGGGCGAGGGCCTTGGCCAGCTTGGTCTTGCCGACGCCGGGGACGTCCTCGATGAGCAGGTGGCCCTCGGCGAGCAGCACGGCCAGGGCGAGCCGGACGGTGGCCGTCTTGCCCTCGATGACCTGCTCGATGTTGGCCACGATGGCCTCGCTGGCGGCGCGGAACTCGTCGTGCGGCAGCAGACCGCCCACCTCGTCCCAGGTCTGTTGTGTCACGGGCCTCCTCCTCGTCGCCGGACGGCAGCTCTGTATAGAGCACCTGGACCCGCCGTTGGGTTCGCGTCGTGCGAGCCTCGTTTGCCGCAGAAATCTCACTGGCCTCTCAGGCTAACCATGTTTGTCGTGATCGCCGACCCCCGCAGCCGGTCGGTCGGTTACGCCCGGAATATTCGCCGGACGGGGGACGCGTGCCCGTTTGCGGCTCGATGACCGGAGTCCCGCCGGGCACCGCGCGGCGGCGGGCGACGGGACCGGGGGAGAACGCGGCGGCGGGCCGGACGTGCCCCACGCGTGCCGGCGGGCGGCGGGGCCGTCCCCGCGCGGGGTACACTGCCGGTCATGGCCGGAGTCTTCCTGCTTCTTACCGGGCCGTGCTGATGCGCTGAACGCGCGACAGCACGGCGGCCCCTCCTGCGTGAGGGGCTTTTTTGTGCCCTGAGCAGACCTCCCCATATCCGACATGAAGCGCCGAGGAGACGCCATGAGCGAGGCAGCCGCACCGGCGACCGACATTCCCCCGTTCCGGTACACCGCCGCCCTGGCCGGCGAGATCGAGCACCGCTGGCAGGACAGCTGGGCGCGGGAGGGCACCTTCCACGCGCCGAACCCGGCCGGGCCGCTGGCCGACCCCGACCACCCGCGGGCGGGCGCGGAGAAGCTGTACGTGCTGGACATGTTCCCGTACCCCTCCGGCGCGGCCTGCACGTCGCCACCCGCTGGGCTACATCGGCACCGACTGCTTCGCCCGCTACCAGCGGATGGCCGGGCGGAACGTGCTGCACGCGATGGGCTTCGACGCGTTCGGCCTGCCCGCCGAGCAGTACGCGGTGCAGACCGGCACCCACCCGCGCACCACCACGGTGGCGAACATCGAGCGGTACAAGGAGCAGCTGCGCCGGCTGGGACTGGCCCACGACGAGCGGCGCACGGTGGCGACCATCGACACCGACTTCTACCGCTGGACCCAGTGGATCTTCCTGCAGATCTTCAACTCCTGGTACGACGCGGAGGCCGGTAAGGCCCGCCCGATCGCCGAGCTGATCGCCGAGTTCGAGGGAGGCAACCGGCCCACCCCGGACGGCCGCCCCTGGGCGGAGCTGACCGTGGCCGAGCGGCGGGCGATCGTCGACGACCACCGGCTGGCGTACGTCTCGGAGGCGCCGGTGAACTGGTGCCCGGGGCTGGGCACCGTACTGGCCAACGAGGAGGTCACCGCCGACGGTCGCTCCGAGCGGGGCAACTTCCCGGTCTTCAAGCGCAACCTGAAGCAGTGGATGATGCGGATCACCGCGTACGGTGACCGGCTGCTGGACGACCTGGACACCCTGGACTGGCCGGAGCCGATCAAGCTGCAGCAGCGCAACTGGATCGGCCGGTCCACCGGCGCGCACATCGACTTCCCCACCACCCTGGAGCCGATCCGGGTGTTCACGACCCGGCCGGACACCGTCTTCGGCGCCACCTACATGGTGCTGGCCCCCGAGCACGAGCTGGTCGACGTGCTGGTGCCGGCGGCCTGGCCGGCGGGGACGAAGGACGCCTGGACCGGCGGGCACGCCAGCCCGCGGGCGGCCGTCGAGGCGTACCGGAAGGCCGCCGCGGCCAAGACGGACGTGGAGCGGCAGGCCGACACCAAGGAGAAGACCGGCGTCTTCGTCGGCGCGTACGCGACCAACCCGGTCACCGGCGGGCAGATCCCGATCTTCATCGCGGACTACGTGCTGGCCGGCTACGGCACCGGCGCGATCATGGCGGTGCCCGGGCAGGACGAGCGGGACTGGGCCTTCGCGGAGGTCTTCGACCTGCCGATCGTGCGGACCGTGCAGCCGGCCGACGGCTTCGACGGCAAGGCGTACACCGGGGACGGCCCGGCGATCAACAGCGCCGCGCCGGACCGCGGCCTGGACCTGAACGGCCTGGGAGTCGCCGACGCCAAGGCGACGATCATCGCCTGGCTGGAGGCGAACGGGTACGGCGCCGGCGCGGTGACCTACCGGCTGCGCGACTGGCTGTTCTCCCGGCAGCGCTACTGGGGCGAGCCGTTCCCGATCGTGTACGACGAGACCGGGGCCGCCATCGCGCTGCCCGAGTCGATGCTGCCGGTCGAGCTGCCCGAGGTGGACGACTTCTCGCCGAAGACGTTCGACCCGGAGGACGCCGACAGCAACCCGGAGACCCCGCTGTCCCGGCGGCGCGACTGGGTGGACGTGGAGCTGGACCTGGGTGACGGGCCGAAGCGCTACACCCGGGAGACCAACGTGATGCCGCAGTGGGCCGGCTCCTGCTGGTACGAGCTGCGCTACCTGGACCCGACGAACACCGCGCGGTTCGTCGACCCGGCGAACGAGGCGTACTGGATGGGACCGCGCGGGGCGGGCGACTGCGGGGGCACCGACCTGTACGTCGGCGGCGCCGAGCACGCCGTGCTGCACCTGCTGTACGCCCGGTTCTGGCACAAGGTGCTGTACGACCTGGGGCACGTCTCGTCGTTCGAGCCGTTCCGCAAGCTGTTCAACCAGGGCATGATCCAGGCGTACGCGTTCCGGGACGCCCGCGAGGCCGTGGTGCCGGCGGAGGAGGTCGTCGAGGTCGACGGCCGCTTCTTCCACGGCGAGACCGAGGTGCGCCGCGAGTACGGCAAGATGGGCAAGTCGCTGAAGAACGTGGTCACCCCGGACGAGATGTGCGCGGCGTACGGCGCGGACACCTTCCGGGTGTACGAGATGTCGATGGGCCCGCTGGAGGTGTCCCGACCCTGGGACACCCGCGCGGTCGTCGGCTCGTACCGGTTCCTGCAGCGGGTCTGGCGGGCGATCGTCGACGAGCAGACCGGGGACCCGCGGGTCACCGACGTGCCGGCCGACGAGGCCACCCGCCGGCTGCTGCACCAGGTGATCGACGGGGTCCGCGGCGACATGGAGGGGATCCGGTTCAACACCGCGATCGCCAAGCTGATCGAGCTGACCAACGCGCTGACCCGGCTGTCCGCCACGCCGCGGGAGGTGGCCGAGCCGCTGGTGCTGATGCTGGCGCCGTTCGCTCCGCACATCGCCGAGGAGCTGTGGCGGCGGCTGGGCCACGACGGCTCGCTGGCGTACGCGGACTTCCCGACCGCCGACCCGGCGATGCTGGTCGCCGAGACGGTGACCTACCCGGTGCAGATCAACGGCAAGGTCCGCGGCCGGATCGAGGTCCCCGCCGACGCGCCCGAGGACGAGGTGCGCGCGGCGGCGCTGGCGGCGGTCGCCGGTCCGCTGGCCGGCAAGGAGCCGCGCAAGGTCATCGTGGTGAAGGGGCGGATGGTCTCGGTCGTCGCCTGACGCTCGCCGACCCGGAGGCGCGCCCACCTCGGGGCGTGCCTCGGCGTGGCCGGGGCCAGGGCGGTCGAGACGGGTGCTCGGCGTTCCGGCGGCTTTCGTGCCGTTCGGCGGGAGGCGGATGCGGTCCCGAGCGATATGACGCTGGGGCATACTTATGACTTTCAGGTATGTCGCTCGCGGGCAGTCCCGCTCCGGGATCGGCCGGCACCGGCGCGACCGGCTGCCCCGACAACGCAGGCGTCACGTGGCGGGTCCGCCGGGGCTACGGCCGGGGAACCGGCCGCATCAGGCCGGGCTCGGCCGGCGCCGCCGTTCGGCGCGCCACCAGCGGTGGATCAGCACCACGCTGGCGATCAGCCCGAGGCTGGCCGGCGCGGCGGCGTACCAGTTGACGTGGCCCGGCGAGCTGACCGCCGCGCCGAGGGCGGCGTAACCGAAGGCGGTCGGGGCGGAGGCGATCACGCTGCCGGCCAGGAACGGCAGCACCCGGGCGCTGGTCGTGCCGTACCCGTAGCTGACCAGGCCGAAGCCGGCGATCGGCAGCAGCCGGACGGTAACCACTCCGAGCACGTTCTGCCGGGCGAACCAGCCGTCGAGGCGGGCCAGTCGGCCGCGGACCCGTTCCGCGACGAACTCCCGGCCGAGCAGGCGGCCGACGGTGAAGCCGACCGCCGCGGCCAGCAGCGCGGCGCCGAGGGCGTACCCGGCGCCCTCCAGGGGGCCGAAGATCGCCCCGGCCGCGAGCGTGACGAAGGTCCGCGGCACGAGCGCCACCAGCAGCAGCGCCCCGCCGGCGATCGCGGCGACCGGGGCGTACCCGTCGAGGGCGTCGGCCAGCCGGGGGAGCTGGGCCGGGTCCGGCCGGGGCATCAGGAGCAGCAGGACGCCGAAGCCGGCGAGCAGGAGCAGCAGCAGGGCGAACCGCCGTGCCGACGGCTGGCGGAGCAGCCGCCGGACGGTGGGGATCACGCCCGGGCGGCGGCCGCCACCGCGGCGCGGCGTTCCGAGCGGAGCCGCTCGGCCCAGGTGTCGTCCAGCGCGGGGAGCTGGTGGACGCCGGTGGCCCAGCGCAGCAGCAGGTCGGCCAGCGCCGGGTTGCGGGCCAGGGCGGGCCCGTGCGAATACGTGCCGAGCAGCTTGCCCCGCCACGCGCCCTCGGTGGCGCCGTCGTTGCCCACCCCGGTGGTGACCCGGGCCAGCGGCGAGACGCCCGGCCCGAGGTGGGTGCGTCCGCCGTGGTTCTCGAAGCCGGACAGTGCCGGAATGCCGAGCCGCGGGTCGACCTCGCCGGCCAGCTCGCCGACGGCCCGGGCGGGGCCGCGGTCGGAGGAGAGGTCGAGCAGCTCCAGTCCCGCACACTTGGTGCCCTTGGCGAAGAACGAGCTGCCGAGAAGCTGGTAGCCGGCGCAGACGCCGAAGACCACCGAACCCTGGGCCACCGCCCGGTGCAGCCCGCCGTCGGCGAGCAGCCGCTGGGCGCCGAGCGCCTGCGGGCCGTCCTCGCCGCCGCCGATCAGGTAGATGTCGGCGGTGGCGGGCAGCCGCTGGTCGGAGCGGACCTCCAGCACCTCGACCGGCATGCCGCGCAGCTGGGCCCGGCGGGCCAGGATCAGCATGTTGCCCCGGTCGCCGTAGGTGGAGAGCAGGTCGGGGTAGATCCAGACGATGCGCAGGCTCTCAGTTGACACGGTCCAGCTCCGCTCGGATGTCCTGGAAGGCGGTGTAGTTGGCGATGACCTCCAGGCGGCCCGGTGGCACCGCCCGGATCGCGTCGTCGAACGTCCGCACGTGCTGGAACGGCACGCCGTTGACGTCCAGCCGGACGGCCAGGTCGTACGCCCGGTCGCCGGTGATCAGCACCTGCCGACCGCGCAGCGGGGCGAAGTCGACGTCGAAGAGCCAGGAGGTGTCCAGCCCGTCGGGGTCGCGGGCGTTGATGGAGAGCAGGGTGGGCGCCTCGTCGGCCATGTCGAACGCCTCCAGCCAGCTGGCCGGGTTCTTGGCCAGCAGCAGCCGGATGTTGCGCCCGTCCCGATCCACCTGGGCGTAGCGGCCGGCGACCGAGCTGACCGTGCCGAGCCGGGACACCGCGTCCACCGGGCGTACGCCGAACTCGGCGGCCACCGCGAGGGCGGTCGCGGCGTTGCCCAGGTTGACCTTGCCGGGGAGCTGGAGCTGCACCTTGTGCCAGGCGCCGGTCGGGTCGAGCACGCCGTCGTCCTCGACGGTCCACTGCGGCTCGGGGCGGCGCAGCGGGCAGCCGGTGCACCGCCACTGCTCGCCCGAGCGCTCGATGGTCGAGCCGCACTCCGGGCACACCCACGAGTCGTCGTGCCAGCGCTGGCCGGCGCTGAACCAGGTGACGTGCGGCGGGATGTGGCCGCGGGCGGGGTCGGCGGGCGGGGTGGCGGCCCAGACGACCATCGGGTCGTCGGCGTTGGCGACCACCCGCACGTCGGGGTGCTGGACCAGCGCGGCGCGCCAGAGCTGCGCCATCATGGCGACCTCCTTGGCCCGGTCGAGCTGGTCGCGGGAGAGGTTGAGCAGCGCCACCACGTGCGGCTCGGTGGCCTCCAACACCTGGGCCAGGTAGTGCTCGTCCACCTCGAGCACCGCGTACGGGGTGCTGCCGGCCTTGGCCAGGGCCGAGGTGTGGCCGGTGGGCATGTTGGCGCCGAAGGAGTTGGTGGCGACCCGGCCGAGCACTCCGACGGCGGCGGTGGCGAGCCGGGTGGTGGTGGTCTTGCCGTTGGTGCCGGACACCAGGGCGATCGCCCGCCCCGCCGACAGGTGCACGAGCAGGTCGGGGTCGATCTTGAGGCCGATCCAGCCACCGATCACCGAGCCGTCGCCACGGCCGGCCGCCCGCGACAGCGCCGCGGCGGTCCGCGACACCGAGCTGGCCACCTTTGCCCGCAGGGGCATCTTCGCGTCCGTCACCCGAGCGAGGTTACCGGACCCGCGGCGCCACCAGATCGCCGCGGACCGCGATCCGTTCGGCCGGGGTGACCCGGCGGGACGGCCGGTCGACGCTCGGCCGGATGGAGTCGATCAATGTCGGGTAGCGGACGCGGCCGGCGGGCCGCCGCGGCCCTCCACTCCGCCCCACCCCCTTTGACGTGCGCTTTTGCGCTCGGAAACGCCGCGCCACGCGGGCGTTTCTGGTTGCGGGTGGAGGGAAGTGGAGTAGAGTGGGGCGCAATGGTGAGGCCGGGAGGGCCGCACCGGCCCGGGGGGTCAGCGGCGCCGCGAACGCCGCTCAGGGCGAGGGGGTTGGGCCGATGTTCCTCGGCACCCACACTCCGCGCCTGGACGACAAAGGCCGGTTGATCCTTCCGGCGAAGTTCCGGGATGAGCTGGCGGGGGGTGTCGTGATCACCAAAGGGCAGGAGCGCTGCCTCTACGTCTTCCCGATGCCCGAGTTCCAGCGGATCGCGGAGCAGTTGCGCGCGCAGCCGATGACGCACAAGGCGGCCCGGGCCTACAGCCGGGTCTTCTTCGCCAGCGCGCACGACGAGGTCCCGGACAAGCAGGGCCGGGTGACCATTCCCGGGCATCTGCGCTCGTACGCCGCCCTCGACCGCGATCTGGTCGTGATCGGCGCGAGCACCCGGGTGGAGATCTGGGACAGGGCGGCCTGGGAGGCCTACCTCGCGGAGAGCGAAGACGACTTCGCCGACATCGAGGAGGGGGTGCTGCCCGGCGGTCTGTAGGGCGTGGCGACGCCCGGCGTACTGCGAGATCTCCAGCCGCTTTCGAGTTCCTGGCACCCCTTCCCCGGTGCCAGGCGCACGATCCGTATCGGGGGGCCGCGGCCTCCGGCGGGCGGGAGCGGATGGGGATCTGGCGGTATGGCGAGGCGTCGTGGCGACGGCAGGACGCGACACGGACGGAAGTGGGTTTCAACCAGTGGGGGTCGACATGGGGGAGCTACGTGGCACGCACGTGCCGGTGCTGCTCGAGCGGTGTCTCGAGTTGCTGGCCCCCGCGCTGGGTCGGAACGCGCGCACCGTCTACGTCGACGCGACGCTCGGCCTGGCCGGGCACGCCGAGGCGGTCCTTCAGGCGCACCCGAACACGGTGCTGATCGGCCTGGACCGGGACACCGAGGCCCTCGCCCACGCGCGGGTCCGGCTGGCCCGGTTCGCCGACCGGATCCACCTCGAGCACGCCGTCTACGACGAGCTGCCCGAGGTGCTCGACCGGCTCGGCTACCCGGCGATCGACGGGATCCTGTTCGACCTCGGCGTCTCGTCCCTGCAACTGGACGCGCCCGACCGCGGGTTCGCGTACGCGCAGGACGCGCCGCTGGACATGCGGATGGACCAGACCCGGGGGGTGACCGCCGAGGAGGTGGTCAACACCTACGGCCACCCGGAGCTGGCCCGGGTGCTGCGGGTGTACGGCGAGGAGAAGTTCGCCGGGCGGATCGCCTCGGCGATCATCCGGGAGCGGGAGCGCGCCCGGATCACCTCGTCGGCGCGGCTGGCCGAGCTGGTCAGAGAGAGCATTCCGGCACCAGCCCGACGAACCGGGGGACACCCGGCAAAGAGAACGTTTCAGGCTTTACGGATCGAGGTAAACAGGGAGCTGGCAGCGCTGGAGACGGCGCTGCCGGCCGCTCTCGACAAGCTCACCGTGGGCGGCCGCATGGTGGTCCTGTCCTACCACTCGCTGGAGGACCGGCTCACCAAGCAGGCGCTCGCCGACCGGGTCCGCAGCAAGGGCCCGATCGACCTCCCGGTCGAACTGCCCGGGTCGGGTCCGACGTTCCGGCTGCTCAGCCGGGGCGCCGAGCTCGCCGGGGAGGCCGAGGTGGCCGCGAACCCGCGCGCCGCCTCGGTGCGGCTGCGGGCCGCGGAACGGCTCGACCCGGAGGCGGCCCGGCAGGGGCGTACCGACCGCGAACGGTACCGCCGCCGGGTCAAGGCGATGCACCAACCGGGGACGGGGTCACCGGGGTCCGCGAGGGATCCCGGTCGGCCCCCGGGGACGGCAGTGGGACGGACGAAGAGGGGGAGGGGACATGAACGTCAACAGGCGCGACGGCCGGGACACCGGCATCGGGCAGCGCGCACGCGGTCGGGGGGCCGGACCGCGGCGCAGCGCACCACGCGAGGGGCGACCGCGACGGCGGAGGCCGAGCGGCTCGACCGCCGGGAGGAGACCCGCG
>NZ_JAEVHJ010000137.1:0-16379 GCF_016802855.1 Micromonospora sp. ATA51
GCCGCGGTGGCGCGAGCCGGTGTCCCGGGCATGGCGGGCGGTGGCCCGGGCGGTCCGGGTGGGCCCAACGGCCCCGGTCGCGGTGGCCGCGGCAAGGATCCGGCCGCGGCGGCCCGGGCGAAGAAGCGTCGCCGGATCAACATCCTGATCGCCGGCTTCGCCGTCTTCATCATGCTCGCCGGCATCGGCGTGGTGGGCTTCACCTACTACTCCACCAACGTCATCCTCCCCGAGGACACCACCCCGCCGCTGGCCAGCACCATCTACGCCGGTGACGGCAAGCAGATCATCGCCAAGGTCGGCGCGGAGAACCGCACCTTCGTCGCCATCAAGGACATCCCGCAGTGGGTGCAGGACGCGGTCGCTGCCGCGGAGGACCGGAACTTCTACCGGCACTCCGGTGTGGACTACAAGGGCATCGGCCGGGCCGCCTGGAACAACCTCACCGGCGGCGACAAGCAGGGTGCCTCGACGATCACCCAGCAGTACGCCCGCAACGCCTACGACAACCTCAAGCAGGACACGTACGCGCGGAAGGTGAAGGAGGCGATCCTCGCCTCCAAGCTGAACGACAAGTACGACAAGCCGACGATCATGCAGCACTACCTGAACGTCATCTACTTCGGGCGGGGCGCGTACGGCATCGAGGCGGCGGCCCAGACGTACTTCGGTAAGCCGACGAAGAACCTGACGGTGGCCGAGGCCGCGGTGCTCGCGGCGCTGATCAAGCAGCCGGAGCCGAGCGCCACGCACAAGGGCTACGACCCGGCGATCAACCCGGCGGCCGCGCTGGACCGGTGGAACTACGTGATCGGCGGCATGATCACCGAGGGCTGGCTGGACGCGTCGGGCAAGCCGGCCCACCCGACCGAGTACCCGACCAAGACGCTCAAGAAGCCGAGCGCGAAGGGCGTCGGGGTCGACTTCGGCGTCAACACGCCGTACGGCAACGTGATCAACTATGTCGCGCAGGAGATGCGGGAGAAGAACCTCTGCACCGACAACGACGCCGAGGTCACCGACGACATGCCGCTCTGCTCGCAGGCGCTCAGCAAGGGCGGCTACCGGATCACCACCACCATCGACACCAAGGTGCAGAAGGCGGCGCTCGAGGCGGCCCAGCGCGCCACCAAGGGCTCCGAGCTCGACGGCCAGCCGAAGAACCTGATGGCGGCCGTGGTGTCGATTGACCCCAAGACCGGCGGGGTGCGGGCCTACTACGGCGGTGACAACGGCACCGGCACCGACTACGCCGGCAAGAACTACGACAACGGCATCGTCAGCGGTGGCCACTCGCCGGGATCGAGCTTCAAGATCTACACGCTGGCCGCGGCGCTCAAGGCCGGCAAGTCCCTCGAGTCCAGGTGGAAGGGCAAGGCGTTCACCCCCGAGGGAACCAAGTTCAAGGTCAGCAACGCCGGCTTCGACGACCCGTCCTGCCACAACTCCTGCACCCTCGAGGTGTCAACGCTGAAGTCGCTGAACGTGCCGTTCTACTACGTGACCCAGGAGATCGGCCCGGACAAGGTCGTCGAGATGGCCAGGAACGCCGGCGTCACGATGATGTGGCAGACGGACACCGACCCGGCGAAGCCGCACGACCTCACCAAGGAAGACCCGAAGGACCTGGCCCCCTCGCCCTTCTTCCACGTGGTCGGCTACGGCCAGTACCCGATCACGGTGCTGGACCACGCCAACGGCGTCGCCACCTTCGCCAACGGAGGGAAGTACATCAAGGCGCACTTCGTGAAGCTGGTGGAGAAGCAGGAACAGCAGACCGGTAGGTGGCGGAAGCTGGGCGGTGAGCAGGTCAAGCCGGTGCAGCGGATCGACGAGGACATTGTTCGCGACGTGACCTCGGTGCTGGAGAAGTACCCGGCCGCCGTGAACCGCCGGCTCGCCGACGGCCGCAAGGCCGCCGAGAAGACCGGTACCTGGGAGCAGAAGCCGGGCACCACCGAGAACGGCGACGCCTGGATGATCGGCTACACGCCCCAGCTCGCGACCGCGGTCTGGGTCGGCAACGTCAAGAACCGTCTGCCGATCAAGACGAAGGGCGGCGCCAAGATCAGCGGTGCCGGCATGCCGGGCGCCATCTTCCAGCGGTTCATGAACGACGCCCTCAAGAGCAAGGACAAGCTGGACTTCCCGGAGGCCGCGCACGTCGGCGACCCGGAATCCGGCAACGGCGAGGCACCACCGCCGACGGCGCCGCCCGTGCCGCCGGGCTGCCCGGACCCGATGAACCCGTTCTGCCCGCCCGTCAACGGCGGCGGCAACGACAACGGCGGGAACACCGGGCCGACCAACCCGTTCGACCCGCGCCCTCGTGGCGGCGGTGGCGGCGGCATCCTTCCGACCACACCACCACGCCAGACGTACTGATCGCCAGGAACCGCCGACGCGGCCGGACTTCGCGCCCGGCCGCCGTCGGCGTATCCGGGTACCGGAATTGTGGGGTCGAGGCGGGACGCCGACCCCTGCCGTACGGCAGGATTCCTCTCCATGAGCACCCAGTCGACGGCAGGCATCGACGACGCCGGGACCACCGACCACCCGTCCCGGTCGGACGGCTTCGTCCGCGGCGCCTCCGAGGTGATCGGCGGACCACTGGGCGACCACGCGGTCGCGCTGGACCGGCCCGCCGGCCGGGAGGGCCGCTTCTGGACGGCGGCCCGGATCGTGCTGGCCCTGGTCTGCCTGACCCTCGCCCTGCACTGGGTGCAGAAGTCCCCCTGCCAGGACGGCGCCTGGCAGAACAACATCCAGTACACCCGGATGTGCTACACGGACGTGCTGGCGCTCTACTACGCCGAGGGGCTCAACGAGGGCAAGTTGCCCTACGCCGACCACCCGGTCGAGTACCCGGTGCTCACCGGGTACTTCATGGGGGCGCTCGGGCTGCCGGTGCACGCCCTCGGCGCCGACAACCCCGGCATCAACCAGGGGCAGTGGTTCTACAACCTCAACGCGCTGGTGCTGAGCGCTCTCGCCGTCGCCACCGTCGCCGTCATCCTCAACCTGCGGCGGCGACGACCCTGGGACGCGGCGATGTTCGCGCTCGCCCCCGCCCTGCTGCTCACCGCCACCGTCAACTGGGATCTGCTCGCCGTCGGGCTGAGCGCCGTCGGGCTGCTGGCCTGGGCACGCGCCAGACCCGACCTGAGCGGTGCCCTGCCGGCCGCCCTGGCCGGGGTACTGATCGGGCTCGGCGGCGCGGCGAAGATGTGGCCGCTGTTCATCCTCGGGCCGATCCTGGTGCTCGCGGTCCGCGCCGGCCGGGTCTGGGCCGCGCTCCTGTCCGTCATCACGGCCGCGGTGACGGTGGTGTTGGTGAACCTGCCGGTGGCGATTCCCTACCGGGAGAGCTGGGGCAGGTTCTTCGAGCTGAACACCACCCGGCCGATCGACTGGGGCACCCTCTGGTACATCGGCCGCTACCTCGACGGAAAGGTCAGCCCCGACCAGGGGCCGTTCGACTGGTTGAACGCCAACATCCCCACCCTCAACTGGGTGTCGTACCTCCTCTTCGGGCTGGCCTGCCTCGGGGTGGCCGCGCTGGCGCTGCTGGCGCCGCGCCGGCCCCGGCTGGCCCAGCTCACCTTCCTGGTGGTCGCCGCCTTCCTGATCTTCAGCAAGGTCTGGTCCCAGCAGTTCGTGCTCTGGCTGCTCCCGCTCGCGGTGCTCGCCCGGCCGCGCTGGGGCGCCTTCCTCGTCTGGCAGTTCGCCGAGGTCTGCTACTTCGCCGCCTTCTACGGGGAGCTGCTCGGCACGGCGACCAGCCGGCCGGTCTTCCCGGAGGGCGTCTTCGTGCTGGCCGCCAGCCTCCGGCTGATCACCGTCGCGGTGCTCTGCGGTTTCGTGATCCGGGACGTCATGCGCCCCGAGCGCGACGTGGTCCGACACATCTACGCCGACGACCCGGACGGTGGTGTCCTCGACGGTTCCCCCGACGCCCCCTGGTACGTCCGCTGGCGCGCCCGTTCCTCGACGGGTTCCGCCGCGACCGAGCCCGCCCCGGCGTAAGGCGGACCCGAGCCGGGTCAGAGGTGGTAGACGACCGCGTCGCCGACCTCCTCGCGGGTGATGCCCAACCCGTCCACCGGGTTGTCGACGATCCGCTCCCACGGGGTGCCGGCCAGCTGGCCCCGCAGGATCACCACGTTGCGGACGCCCAGGATGCGCAGGTAGTCGACGCTGGGCTGGTCCGGGAAGCCGAGGGTCAGCTCGCGGACGTGGGCGAGCGTGTCCGGGGTGAAGCCACTGCCGCCGTTGACCACGTCCTGGAACCGGCTGGTCGACCAGAGCATCACCGGCTGGTCCAGGTTCTGGCTGCTCGGCAGGACCAGCATCGGACCGTCCACGTTGCGCATCACCGCCGGCTGCACCGGCACCACCGGGTGCGGGGTGGTGTTCAGCCCTTCCACGATCACCAGCAGCAGCGGCAGCAGGGTGGCCAGCCGCAGCCAGGGCCCGGGCCACGGCGGCACCCGCTCGGCGGCCAGCTCGCGGACCCGGGCGGCGAACGCGGTGACCGCGCCCGCGGCGAGCAGGCCGAGCAGCAGGGTGGTCCAGAGCATCATCCGGCCGGGCGTCCGCAACCCGTTCCACCCGGGCAGGTGCTCGAAGAGCGGCACGTAGGTGAAGGTGCCGCCGAAGAACCGGGTCCCCATGGCCAGGGCCATCGTCGCCAGCACCCCGGCGAGCAGCAGCAGCCGGTGCCGCAGCCGCCAGACCGAGAAGAAGAGGCCGCCCGCGGCCAGCGCGTAGAGCACGAAACCCGGCAGCAGCGTCATCTCCGGGTGCCAGGGCAACGTGGCCCGCGCCCCCTCGTGCAGGCCGCCCCAGATCCGCGACTCCGCCGGCGCGGTGAAGAACCCGCTCGCCGGCGGCGAGTAGATGGCGATGTCGCCGATCGTCCGCTCCGCGTTCGGGTGCAGCTCGGCGACCTTGAAGTACGGCACGGCCAGCAGCACGCCCACTGCGGCGAAGAGCGTGCCGCCGATCAGGTCGCCGAGGAGCAGCCGGCTGCCGAACGGTCGCTTGACCGGCCGGACCAGCCAGCGTCGGGTGAACCAGACGACGGCCGAGACCAGCACGATGCCGGCCAACAGGTACGCGAACGGCAGGCCGATGCCGAAGCCCAGGCTGAGCTGCCACGCGGCCACCATCCAGCCGGCGTACGCCCACCCGTCGTGCCGGCGCTCCGGCCGGTAGCCGTACCGCAGGGACCAGCCGTGTCCCCGGGCGAGCATGGCCAGCGCCAGCGGGATGCCGCCGTTGGAGACGATGTGCAGGTGCCCGGCCTGGGCCAGCAGCCACGGGGCGTACGCGTAGCTGACGCCGGCCACCGCGGCCCCGATCCGGCCGGCGCCCAGTTGCCGCGCCAACGCGTACGCCCCGAACGTGGCGAGCGCGTGGGCCAGCACGAACATGATGTTGTAGCGCAGCACCGCCGCCTCGGGCCCGGTGCCGATCATGCCGGCGGGGGCGTACCCGAGCAGGGTGTCGGAGAAGGCGAAGCTCCACTGCTCCGGGAAGAACGTGTTGGAGTGCCAGAGTTGCGCCGGGTCGGTCAGCAGGATGTGCCCGGACCAGGCCATCTGCCAGGACTGCAGGCTCGGGTCCCAGTAGTCCTGCGGCAGGGTGTAGAGCGGGTAGCGCAGCGTCGGCCAGGTGAGCAGGACGGCCAGGGCCAGCGCGGCGACGACGGACAGGGTCCACTCGTGCACCAGGAACCGGCCCACCGCGCGCACCGCCCGTCGGGGCCGGGTGAGCACCGGGTCGGGGGCGGGACCGAAGGCGGACCAGGGGTCGGCTTTCTCCGTACCCGCGGCGGGGGCGTCCTTGCCGGTGGCGCCGGCCTTCTCGTCCTTGCCGGTGGCGCCGGCCTTCCCGGCCTGGCCGGTCGCGGCGTTCGGCGCGGCCTTCCTTGCGCTGTCGCCATCGTGGGCGGCGGTCGCGGCGCCGTCGCCCGGGGCGGCGATGGGCTCGTCCCTCGTGGCGGCCGAGTGCGGGTCGACGCCGGAGGCGCCGTTCCCCGCGCCGGTCCGAGCGGCGGCCGGACCGTCCCCGCCGGCCGGTTTCGCGGCCGGCTGGTCCTTCGTGGCCGCTCGGGCGGCGGCGCCGTCCGTCGCTGGGGCGGCGGTGGTGCCGTCGGTGCCGACGGCCTCGGCGGGTAGCCGGGTGTCGCCGTTCGTGGTCGAGCCGGCGGGGCCGCCGCCGTCCGTCGCGTCCGACTGCTCCGTGGTCATGCCGCTGACGTCCCGGTGCCGAGCTGGCCGCGCAGGAAGGCGATGTCGGCCGCCTGGCCGTCGACCCCGCCGGGCGTTTCCACGATGACCGGGGCGCCGGCCGCGCGGATCACCGCCACCACCAGCTCGGGGTCGATCGTGCCGCCGTCGAGGTTGTCGTGCCGGTCCTGCCCCGAGTTGAAGGCGCCCTTGGAGTTGTTCGCGTGCACCAGGTCGATCCGGCCGGTGATCGCCTTGACCCGGTCGACCAGCCCCAGCAGGTCCTCGCCGCCGGCGTGGGCGTGGCAGGTGTCCAGGCAGAAGCCCACCTCGTAGTCGCCGAGGGCGTCCCAGAGCCGGGCCAGCGCGTCGAGGTGCCGCGCGCAGGCGTTGTCGCCGCCGGCGGTGTTCTCGATCAGGACCGGGAGCGGGAAGCCGCCGGAGTCGGCCGCGTACGCGAAGGTCTTGCGCCAGTTGTCGAAGCCGACGGCCAGGTCGTCACCGGCGTTGACGTGGCCGCCGTGCACGATCAGCCCCTTCGCGCCGATGGCCGCCGCCGCCGTGGCGTGGCCGAGCAGCAGCTTCCGGCTCGGGATCCGGATCCGGTTGTTGAGCGTGGCCACGTTCACGACGTACGGCGCGTGGACGTACAGGTCGACGTCCGCGTCGCGGAGCCGCTCGGCGTCATCCCGGGCCTTCGGGGCCTTCCACCCCTGTGGATCGGCGAGGAAGAACTGCACGGCCTCGGCGTCCCGGGCGGCGGCCTCGGCCAGCGGGTCGGTCGGATCGACGTGGGCTCCGATTCGCATGCAGGGGAGCCTACGTCGCGCCCCCGACGTGCGGGGTGACGGCGGCGGCGGTGTCCCGGCTCCGGAGCGGCTCGGCGCCGGGCCGGGCGCGGCGACCGGATGCGTCACCCGGCGGGCGGGCGGTCGTTGTGCGAGGTGGGATCGATGGTCGACGCTCCACCCGGCTGCAATCCACCCGCGGCCCGGGAGACCCCCGGAAACGGCTCGCCCCGCCGTGCGGCCCGGCACGGCGGGGCGGGATCCGACTCGCGCCACCTGACGACCGATCGGCAGAGCGGTTGGGGCAAATTCCTCATTTCCCCCAACAGGTGACGAGAGCCGTTGTATGGTCAGATCAGCCGACAACACGATAAAGCTCCGCGGGGCGTCCTCGATCCAACCTCATCGGTGTGGTCGTTCCTCCCCAGGTCCCACCCAAGGAATGCGGACGGGACGCCCCGCGGCCCCGTGGACAGGGGTCCACCTCCGGTGCTCGACGCCGGCGGTGGGCCCCTGTCACCGCGCCCGGCCGGTCCCGCCGACCGGCCCGGGCATGATCGACCGGACCGGGTATCCTGGTCCGGTTGTCCGCGTTCGGCCGGGTCCCCCCGGTACCGGAGCGGGCCACGACGCAGACCTCCTGCCACGGAAGGACCGTGGCCGCATAGCCCACAGGAGGTGAGCACGTCTTGCGTCATTACGAGATCATGGTGATCCTCGACCCCAGCCTCGAGGAACGCACCGTCGCCCCGTCGCTCGACACGTACCTGAACGTGATCCGGACCGCGGGTGGCTCGGTCGAGAAGACCGACGTGTGGGGCCGCCGGCGCCTCGCGTACGAGATCAGCAAGAAGGCCGAGGGCATCTACGCCGTCATCGACCTGCAGGCCACGCCTGCGGCCGTGGCCGAGCTGGACCGTCAGCTGCGGCTCAACGAGTCCGTGCTGCGCACCAAGGTCATCCGGCCGGAGATGCGCTAAGCATTCAACCCCGGTTCGCCCGGATCAGCCTCATCGGCTCTGTCGTACGGCTCTGGGAGCCTGTACGGCGGGATCTGATGAGTGCGCGAGGAGATGGTCATGGCAGGAGACACCACCATCACGGTCATCGGCAACCTGACCGATGACCCCGAGTTGCGGTTCACCCCGTCGGGTGCGGCGGTCGCCAAGTTCCGGGTCGCTTCGACGCCCCGGTTCATGGACAAGACCACCAACGAATGGAAGGACGGCGAGCCGCTCTTCCTGGCCTGCACGGTGTGGCGGCAGGCGGCGGAACACGTCGCCGAGTCGCTGCAGCGGGGCGCCCGCGTGATCGTCTCGGGTCGACTGCGTCAGCGGTCGTACGAGACCCGCGAGGGTGAGAAGCGCACCGTCATCGAGCTCGAGGTCGACGAGATCGGCCCGTCGCTGCGCTACGCCACGGCGAAGGTGCAGAAGATGTCGCGCTCCGGTGGTGGTGGCGGCGGTGGCTTCGGCTCCGGTGGTGGCGGTGGCCAGGGCGGCGGAGGCAACTTCGACGACCCCTGGGCCTCGGCTGCCCCGGCTCCCTCGCGCGGTGGTTCGGGCGGCAACTTCGACGAGGAGCCTCCGTTCTAATGGCGCCGAGCGCCCGCGATCGCAAACCAGGAGCACGTGCAATGGCCAAGGCTGCGGCACTTCGCAAGCCGAAGAAGAAGGTGAACCCGCTCGACAAGGACGGGATCACCTACATCGACTACAAGGACACCGCGCTGCTGCGCAAGTTCATCTCCGACCGCGGCAAGATCCGCGCTCGACGGGTGACCGGCGTGACCTCGCAGCAGCAGCGGCAGATCGCCCGCGCGGTCAAGAACGCCCGCGAGATGGCGCTCCTGCCGTACACGGCCACGACCCGCTGAGAGGAGGCACCGACATGAAGATCATCCTGACTCAGGAGGTGTCCGGCCTCGGTGCCCCGGGCGACATCGTCGAGGTGAAGAACGGCTACGGCCGTAACTTCCTGCTCCCGCAGGGCTTCGCGATCGCCTGGACCAAGGGCGCGGAGAAGCAGGTCACGGTCATCAAGCGGGCCCGCTCGGCCCGGGAGATCCGCGACCTGGACCACGCCAACGAGGTCAAGGCCCAGCTCGAGGGTCTCAAGGTCAGCCTGAAGGCCCGCGCCGGCGAGGGCGGCCGGCTCTTCGGTTCGGTCACCCCGGCCGAGATCGTCGACGCCGTCAAGGCGGCCGGCGGCCCGGTCCTGGACCGTCGTCGGCTGGAGGTGCCCGGTCACATCAAGTCGACCGGCACCTACCCGGTGCGCGTCAAGCTGCACCCCGAGGTGTCCGCCAAGTTCGACCTCAACGTCGTCCAGGGCTGACACCCGCCAGCACCACGGAAGGGCCCGCACCGGAACCGGTGCGGGCCCTTGCGCATGCGGACGCCGCGCGGGTATGGCGGCGCGGTGACCGCGCCGGGCCGCGCCGGGGCCGGACCGTCGCCAGGGCGGGGCCGGGACCGGCAGGGGCGGTGGTCAGGCCGGACCTGGGCGCGGTCAGCCGATCGGCTGACCGGTCACCGCGCTGATCATCACCGTGGAGAGACCGCCACCGACCACCGCCGCCGCCAGCGCCACCGTCGCCGACCGCCAGGTCGTCCCGACCCGGCGCAGCAGCACCGCGACGACCAGGCTGCTCACCAGCGCCAACCCGAACCGCGGCGCCCCCGCGATCAGCGAGGCGAAGGCGTGCGCCCGCGGCGAGTCACACCCCCCGCCGGTGATGTCGGTGACGCAGCCCGGCGGTGCCTGCCCGTCGAGCGTCAACAGCCAGAGGAAGACCAGCACCGCGGGGACCAGATAACAGGCGGCCGTGTAGACCAGCGGCCGGATCGGCCCGCTCGGATCCGGGTCCAGCAGGTCGTCCTCGAGCGGACGGCCCCACGACCCACCGCCGATCGTCTCCATCCGCCGCCGGATCGAGGCCCCGCCGGCACCTACCGGTTCCACCCCGCGTCGGGGCACCGCCCGCGGGCGCGGCGCGGTGTAGGCGACCACCGGTGACCGCGGCGCGGAGGGCGGCGCGGCCATCCAGCGCGGATCGTCGCCGGCCAGCCGGGTCCCGGACCAGAAACCCTCGGCCTGTTCCGCCGACGACCATCCGTCGGCCCCCCGGTCCCGCAGCCGAGTGGGTGGCACCGTCCGGTCCCATTCGTCCGTCTCCCCGTACCGGTCCCACTGGCCGGTGTCGGTGAACCGGTCCCACTCACCGGTGTGGTCGGACCGGTCCCAGCGCCCGGCGCCGTCCGCCTGGTCCCACCGCCCGCCGGTCGCCGAGCGGTCCCAGGCGTGCACCCCGGAGGCGTCCCACGGGTCTACCGCCGGCTGCTCGGCGGGATCCGGCTCGGCGGAACGGCCCCGCTCCCAGGAATCCGTCGCCGGTCGCGACCAGGAATCCGCCGCCGCCCGTCGGCTGCGCCGGCCCGGCCGCCCGGTGTCCCGTCGGTCGCGCTCCCCCTCCGTCGGGGTCTCCTCCTCCACACCCGACCAGATCACCTGGGGGCGACGGGACGGGGCGCGACGCGGCCGGCGCCGCGGGGCGGCACTGGAGACCGGCTGGTCCTCGGCGGACTCGGCGCGCCGGCTACCGACATACCCCTGGTCCTGCGGCGCGTCGAGGGTCCACTCGGCGGTGTGCTCGCCGGCCGGGCCGGCGCCGATGGTCCGTGGCTCGCGCTCCCGGCGCCAGTCGTCGTCGGTGGACGTACGCCACCCGCCGTCCGACCGCGGGCGGTCGAGGTCATCGTCGTCCGGGGCGGCGTGCCGGCCCCCGCCGTCCGCGCGGCTGACCCCCGACTCGAGAGCCCAGCGGGGCAGGTAGGCGTCGACCGGCTCCTGCTGGCCCCGCTCGCTGGCGCGGCGACGACTGGGGGTGCGGTAGCGCTCGGACCCGTACGCGTCGACCGGGAACGGCTCGGCGGGATCGTCCCAGGGGGCGATCGGCTGGCGCTCTCGCGGGTTGCCCTCCCCGCTTCCCCAGTCCCGGTAACTCACGGCCGGAGCGTGACCCTTCTCAACCGAAAGTGCAATCCGCTGTCCAGGTGTAGCCGTTCGCTGAGATAGTACGGGACGAACGGCCTCAAGGCTCGACCCGAAATCTTCCATCCACAGGGTGGGGATTGCAAAACCGCAGGTCAGAGCAATTCCGGCCGGAATTCCCCAGCTCTTGTCCACATGCTGTGCACACCCTGCGCACATGCCTGTGCACCGGCGTCCACAGGTTGTCCCGAGGCTCGTCCACCGGCGTTGTTGAGTGGCTCAGCTCGGGTTCCGTATCGTTGGCCCCCGACCGTCCGGCCGGTGGCCCCCGATCGACCGGAGGGTCGGCGGAAGTTGTCACACGCCGGCGGTAGACCTGGACCGGATCCGAACGCAGTGAGGGGGGACCCGTGTCGGTCACCGACGACATGCGGACGGAGCGGTCCGGTGGGCAGCAGCCCGCGCCGGCCCCGCGCGACGGGCACTTCGAGAAGACCCCGCCCCAGGACGTGGCCGCCGAGCAGTGCGTCCTCGGCGGCATGCTGCTCTCCAAGGACGCCATCGCCGACGTCGTCGAGATCCTGAAGTCCAACGACTTCTACCGCCCGGTGCACGCGACCATCTTCGACGCGATCCTCGACATCTACGGCCGGGGCGAGCCGGCGACCCGATCACCGTCGCGGCCGCGCTCGCCGACTCCGGCGACCTGGCCCGGATCGGTGGCGCCCCCTACCTGCACACGCTGATCGCCAGCGTGCCCACGGCCGCGAACGCCGCGTACTACGCGCGGATCGTCGGCGAGCGTGCCGTGCTCCGCCGGCTGGTCGAGGCCGGCACCAAGATCGTCCAGCTCGGGTACGGCACCGGTCAGGGCGGCAGCCGGGACGTGGACGACATCGTCGACCTGGCCCAGCAGGCCGTCTACGACATCACCGAGCGGCGGGTCAACGAGGACTTCGCGGTGCTCGCCGACATGCTCCAGCCGACCCTCGACGAGATCGAGGCGGTGGGTGCCCAGGGCGGGGTGATGAGCGGGGTGCCGACCGGTTTCAGCGACCTCGACCGGCTCCTCAACGGCCTCCACCCGGGCCAGCTCATCATCGTGGCAGGCAGGCCGGGTCTCGGAAAGGCGCTCGCGCTCGACACCCCGCTGCCGACCCCCGACGGCTGGACCACCATGGGCGAGGTGGCCGTCGGCGACCGGCTGCTCGCGGCGGATGGCACCCCGACCAGCGTCACCGCCGCGTTCGAGGTGATGCACGACCGCGCCTGCTACGAGGTCGAGTTCTCGGACGGCTCGATGATCGTGGCGGACGCCGAGCACCTGTGGAAGACGACCACCCGGGCCAGCCGTCGGCAGCCCGAGGCGCGCGCACGGCACTACTGGTCGGAGCCTTCGCTGGCCAAGGTGCGGGCGGCCGAGGCGACGGCCGGCGCCGAGCCGCAGCGCCTGGTCACCCTCGCGCAGACCCTCGAGCAGGTCGGTCCCGAGTTCCGAAACGTGCTGCACAGCGTCGCACGGCAGATCGGTGCCTACGGTCGGGTCGCCCGACCGGTGGCCCGGGCAGGCAAGGTGCGGAACTGGACCGCGCCCGGCTACCCCGCCGGGCCGCTCCTGAGCGGCCTGCGCGGGCGGGCCGAGCGCCAGGTCAACGCCGGCGCCCGGGTAGGCCACGACGGGGTCGTGACGACCGCCGAGATCGCCGCTACCCTGCGTACCGACACGGCCGACCGCCGACTGAACCACGCGGTCGAGAACTGCCGGCCGCTGCAGTTGCCCCCACGGGACCTGGTCGTCCCCCCGTACACCCTCGGCGTCTGGCTCGGCGACGGGCACACCGGGGCGAGCCGCTTCACCACGGCAGACCCCGAAATGACGGACCTGGTCGCGCGCGACGGCTTCGTCGTACGTCCCAGTGGGCCGATGGTCTACACCATCGTGCTGCCTGTCCCCACCGCCACGGCTGACCGCACCTGTGCCGACTGCGGCTGCTCGACCCGGACCCTGCGGGAGAATCCGACGATCCGGCGCTGCGCCGCGTGTCACGAGCGGAACGGTTCCTTCCTAGCACTGTTGCGCCGGATCGGGGTCGCGGCGGAAAAGCACATCCCGCCGGACTACCTCCGCGCCTCGGAGGCCCAGCGCCGGGCGCTGCTGGCCGGCCTGATGGACACCGACGGGACGGTGGCGCCGGCGGGCAACCTCCAGTACACCTCGACCTCCAAGCGGTTGGCCGAGGACGTCAGGGAGCTCGTGGCGAGCCTCGGCTACCGGTGCACGGTCGACACGAAGCGGGTGGCGGGCCGGACCGAGGCCTCGTCGACCGCGTACACCCTGAACTTCTCCACGCCCGACACGGTCTTCCAGCTGGACAGAAAGCGTACGGCGCACGCGGCCCGGCGGCGGACGTCGTCGGACGTCCGGACGACCTCCCGCTTCATCGTGGACGTCCGGCCGGTGGCAAGCGTGCCGGTCCGCTGCGTCACGGTGGACAACCCCGACCACCTCTACCTGGCCGGTCGGGCGATGATCCCCACGCACAACAGCACCGCGTCGATGGATTTCGCCAGGAACGCGGCCATCCGCGCCAATCAGGCGGCCGCGATCTTCTCGCTGGAAATGAGCAAGGTCGAGATCGTCATGCGACTCCTCTCGGCCGAGGCCCGGGTGCCGCTGCACGTGCTGCGCAGCGGGCAGCTCTCCGACGACGACTGGACCAAGCTGGCCCGCTGCATGGGCGAGATCAGCGAGGCGCCGCTCTTCGTCGACGACACGCCGAGCATGAACCTGATGGAGATCCGGGCCAAGGCGCGGCGGCTGAAGCAGAAGCACGACCTCAAGATGATCGTGGTCGACTACCTCCAGCTGATGACCTCGCCGAAGCGCACCGAGAGCCGGCAGCAGGAGGTCGCCGACCTCTCCCGTGGCCTCAAGCTGCTGGCCAAGGAGGTCGAGTGCCCGGTCATCGCGGTGAGTCAGTTGAACCGTGGCCCGGAACAGCGGACCGACAAGCGTCCGCAATTGTCTGATTTGCGTGAGTCTGGCTCGATTGAGCAAGATGCGGATGTTGTCATCTTGCTGCACCGCGACGACTACTACGACAAGGAGTCCCCGCGCGCCGGCGAGGCCGATTTCATTATTGCTAAGCATCGGAATGGGCCTACAGATACAGTCACGGTAGCCGCGCAGTTGCACCTCTCGCGTTTTGTGGATATGGCTATAGTGTGACCATGTCGCCTACTCGGCTGTCCAACTTGCAACGGGAAGAAATCGTTGGTCTGGCGGCTGGTGGTGAAACCCTAACCAAGTTGGCCGAAACCTATGGAGTCACCCGCCAGGCGGTGCGTGGAATACTCCGTCGTCGAGGGGTGCCAGCCAGAAGCAGCGGGAAACTCACTGAGTTGCAACGTGCGGAAGTGGTCCAGCAATATTTGCGCGGTGCGGCCATGGCGGAACTCGCGGCTGCATACGGTGTAACGGAGCCGTCCGTCCGTGGGCTTTTGGTTCGGCGTGGTGTCGTCCTTCGCAGAACCATCCACACGTTGCGAGATGACGCCTTTGATCATCTCACGCCTATTGCTTGCTACTGGATCGGTTTTCTTTTTGCAGATGGATCTGTCAGTTATCGTCAAGGCTATATGCCTCAGGTCTCGGTAGGCTTGGCCCAACGTGATCGTGACCACCTGGTGGCTCTGCGTACCTTCCTAGGCTCGACGAGCAGCATCTCGGAGCCGAGCATCACTCGCGCGGCATGTCAGTTCTCGGTCCGGTCGGTTCGATTGGCTGGACGACTCATTGAGTTGGGCCGGTACGAGGGCGCTGTTGATCACCGGCTCGTGACATCTCGCGACTTCTGGCGGGGGGTGGTTGACGGAGACGGTTCGATAGGGAGATACAAGAGGTCTCAGAACAGTGCCCGGTCATTCTCTCAATTCAGGCTGGTCGGAAAATCTCGAATGCTCGAGCCATTTGCCGACTTCCTCGTCACCCAAGGTTTGGGTCGACTCTCTGTTCGACCCCACAAAACGATCTATAACATCGGAACGACGTGCAGGCCGGCCGAGAGGATCATCGCGCTGCTCTACGAGAACGCTGTGATGGCGCTGAGTCGCAAGGCAGAGGTGGCAGCGCAAATATTGGATGCCGCGAACCTAGATAGGTAGGGTTCGTGGCAGCCCGTAATGCAGGCAGACCGTGACGTTCGCCCAGCTGAACGGTCGCGCTTCGTCCACATGGCGATCGTCTGACCCTGGGGCCTGGCGATGAGTTTTCCGCCCCGTCGCCGTCACACCGGATGACAGCGCCGGTCCGCACCGACCGGCACGACCGGTGACAGGCTGGGGGACATGGTGGACGGCGGCATCAGCACGATGCGTACCGAGGGCGACGCCGCGACCGCCGGCGACGAGCGGGCCGTCGCCCGCGTGACCGAACGGCACCGTGGTGAGCGGCGGGGTCAGCCGATCAGCGGGAACCAGCCGGCGGCCTCGCCCAGCTCCAGGCGGTCCCGGTCGGTCAACGGCAGCCGTCCGGCCGCGCGGAGCAGGTAGTCCCGGTCGTCCCAGCCGGCCGGGCGGACGGCCTCGTCGCTGAGCAGGCCGTCCATGGTGGCCACCGCGACCCGGCTGGGCAGTTCGGCCGGGGGCGGCGCGTCGGGCAGCCCCACCACCAGGTCGAGGTGGTGGATCACCGCCTCGGTGGTCAGGGTGGCGAGCAGGTCGGGGACCCGCAGTACGTGCCCCTGGGTGGTGACGAACCCGTCCGGGTCGGCGGCGGCGGCCGCCCGCACGGCGGCGGGCGCGGTGTCCGACCAGATCCGCACCACTCCGCTGGGCCGGTCGAAGGCGGCCGCCGACCGGCGGGCCCACCACGCGTGTTTCGCGCTGACGTCGTCGCCGCCGCTAGGGAACGCGCGCCAGTAGCTGACGTCGTCCACGTCGGCCGGGCCGTCGGCGGGGCTGGCCAGCGCGACCAGCGCCCGCTGCGCGTCGCACAGGACGTGGAAGAGCAGGTCCGCGACCAGCCAGCCGCGGCAGCGGGTCGGCGTCTGGAGTGCCGTGTCGTCCAGCCCGGTGACCACGGCGGTGATCCCGTCGTACGCCTGCCGCAGCGCCTCGTGCTGCCGGATGGCCGTCATGTGGTGCAGCGTGCCACGACCGCGGCCGGTCGGCACGACGCCCCTGACGGGGAACGGCCGGGTCGGGGGCGTGCCGACCCGGCCGCGGCGGCCTCAGTCGAAGAGTTCGCCGAGGAAGCCGCCGTGGTGCTTCTTCCGCTTGTAGTGGCCGTGGTAGCCGTAGTGCTGCCCGTGGCCGTACGCGGGCTGCGCGTAGCCGTGGCCGGGCGGTGGCGGGGGCGGGGGGA
>NZ_JAEVHJ010000138.1:0-16353 GCF_016802855.1 Micromonospora sp. ATA51
CTCGGGCACCCGGCCCACCTTTCCGCGGCCGGCGCCCCGGGTGCCGGCCGGGCGGCTCAGGCGGGCGGGCGGCGTAGGACGGTGACCGCGAAGTCGGCGTCCTCCCGCCACGGGCGCAGGTCCCAGGTGGCGAAGCGATGCTCCAGCCGCAGCCCGGCGGCGACCGCGTCGGCGTCGAAGTCGGTCAGCGGGTAGCCCCGGTCGGTGCCGAAGCCGACCACCACGATGCCGTCCGGGCGCACGTGGGCGGCGACCCGGGTCAGCACCGCCGGTTCGGTGCCGGGCGCGACGAACGCCAGCACGTTGCCGGCGATCACCGCCGCGTCGAACGGCTCCGCCTCGCCCTGCGCGGCGAGGTCCAGCTCGGCCAGGTCGCCGACCAGCCAGCGCGGCCCGGGGTGGTCGGCGCGGGCGGCCTCCACCAGGGCCGGGTCGGCGTCCACCCCGACCACGGAGTGTCCCCGGACGGCCAGCGCCGCGCCCACCCGTCCGGTGCCGCTGCCCGCGTCCAGGATGCGGGAGCCCGGCGGCACCATGGCGTCCAGCAGCCGCGCCTCACCGGCCAGGTCCGCTCCCTCGGCGGCGAGGCGGCGGAACCGGTCGATGTACCACTGCGAGTGCCCGGGCTTCGTGTCGGTCACCCAACGGGTCGGCTTGCTCATGGGGCCACCGTAACCGGATCTTCCGCGCCGGGAGCCGGATGGGGTAGCCGGCCGCCGCCCTGCGCGAACCAGGCACGATGCGCGGTGGCCGTCCGGCGTGGGGATCAGGTCAGCGCGAGGAACGTGCCGGCGGCGAGTGGGACCCCCGCCGTGACGCCCGCGATGACCTGCGGCCAGGTGTGGTCGCGCAGCCGGACCCGGGACCAGGCGACCGCGGCCACCAGCAGCCAGGCGGCGTGCAGGGCCGGACCGAAGAGCAGCACCAGCACGGTGGTGGACGCGGCGATCACCGCGGCGTGCACGCTGAGCTTCCACCAGTGGTTCACGGCGGTGACCGCAGCGCCCACCACGAAGATCACGACGATGACGGCGAACAGCTCCGCCGGGGCGTGCAGCGCGGCCAGCAGGGCCATCCCGACCGCCACGGAGACCAGGCCGGTGAGCAGCGGACGGGCCCGCTGGGTGCGGTCGCCGATGTGCCGGTCGGTGAGCCGGCCCCGGCGCACCCCGTGAATGATCACGCCGACCGGGATGACCGCGCAGAAGAGCAGCGCCGTGCCGCCCCAGAGCAGGAGGTCGCGCGCTGTGTCACTGACCCGGGCGGCGGCCATCAGCGGCAGGGCGGTCACCAGGACGCCCGGCGCGAGCACCTCGGTGAGCAGGCGGGCCAGCCGCCGGCTCGCCGACCGGTCCCCGTCGATCGTGGTCGTGCGCACCGGGTCATCCTGGGGTCACCTCTCGTTCAAGGTCAAGTTCAGCCCTTCTCGGCGCCGCTGGTGAGCCCCTCGGTGAGCAGCCGCTCGCTGGCGAAGAAGAGGATCACGATGGGGAGGGTGAGGATCACCGATCCCGCCATCAGCACGGTCTTCGGCACCTCGACGCCGTCGGAGAGCAGCGACAGCCCGAGCGACACCGTCCACCGGTTGGGCTTGTCCACCAGGAAGAGCAGGGCGAACAGGAACTCGTTCCAGGCGATCATGAAGTCGTAGAGGGCGACCGCCATGATCGACGGTGCCGCGAGGGGCAGGCTGACCCGGCGGATGATGCCGAGCCGGCCGGCGCCGTCGATGGCCGCGGACTCCTCCAGGCTGACCGGGATCGTCTCGAAGTAGTTCTTCAGCATGTAGACCGAGACCGGCAGGGTCTGCGAGATGTAGACCAACACCAGCCCGAACAGCGAGCCGCGCAGCCCGACGCGGGTGAAGACCACGAAGAGCGGGATGGCGATGACGATGGACGGGAAGAGGTAGACGGCGAGGAAGAGGGCGTTGACCTGCCGGCGGCCGAAGAACCGCAGCCGGGCCACCGCGTACGCGCCGGGGATGGCGACCACCAGGGTCAGCGCCGTGGCGGCCAGCGCCACCAGCCCGCTGTTGCGGATGAAGGTGAGGAAACCCTGGCCGCCGTCCTCGGCGGCCTTGAGCACCTCGGCGTACGTGGCGACGGTGAACTCGCTGACCGGCACCCACAGCGAGCCGGGATCGAGCAGCAAGCGCTCGATGGGACGCACCGAGAGCACCAGCATGTACCAGAAGGGCAGCACGGTGACGACCAGGAAGGCGGCGATCACCAGCCGGCGCAGCCAGCGCAGGCTGACCGTCTCGAGCCGGTCCCGGTCCATCACGCCTCCCTGCGTGCGGTGAAGAAGCGCAGATAGATCGCGACGAACGCGATCAGCACCACGGCCAGCACGACCGCCTGTGCCGCCGCGGCCCCGACGTCGGTACGCGCGGTGAGGAACTGGTAGACCCGGACGCTGACCACCTCGGTGCCGGCCGAACCGCCGGTGAGCAGGTAGACGTCGTCGAACTTGTTGAAGGTCATGATGAACCGGAGCACCGCCAGCAGCACGATCACCGGCATCAGCTGGGGCAGCAGAATGTGCCGGAAGCGCTGAGTCGGGGTGGCCCCGTCGACCCGGGCCGCCTCCTCCAGGTCCACGGGGACGGCCTGCAGCCGGGCGAGCAGGAACAGGAACGCGAACGGGAAGTACCGCCACGCCTCGAACGCGATGACCGTCCACAGCGCGGTCGAGTCCTGGGACAGGAACGGGATCGGCGCGTCCCAGCCGAGGAACCGCTGCCCCCAGTCGTTGACGATGCCGAGCTGCGGGTCGAGCATCACCTGCCAGACGAAGGCCACCGCGACCACCGGCGCCACGTACGGCAGCAGCATCGACGCCCGCACCAGTGTGCGCCCGCGGAACGGCCGGCGGACGACCAGCGCGGCGACCACGCCGATCACGATCGACCCGAAGGTCCCGCCGAGGCTGTAGAGCAGGGTGGTCCAGAGCGTTTCGGCGAACCCGGGGGTGTGCAGCACCCGGTCGAAGTTGCTCAGGGTGAACTCGCCGAAGAGCCCGCTCCGGCGCAGGGTGGCCAGGCGTACCCGCTGGAAGGCCAGCACCACGGTCCAGACGATCGGGATGCCGATCACCGCGGCCACCACGAGCAGGGTCGGGGCGACCAGCGCGAGCCCGGCGCGGGACTCGCGCCGGCGCAGGGTCAGTGGCCGGCGCCGGGGGCCGGGCCGCTCCCGGGCGGGGGAGCGGCGGCCTCCGGGGCGGTGGTGGTCAATTGACGCCCTTCTTGATCGCCTCGACGTCCTTCTTCGCCCGCGCGGCGGCCGCGGCGGCGTCGGACTTGCCGCCGACCACGTCGGCGAGCGCCTTCGGCACGGGCAGCTCGCCGAGGATCGCGCCGACCAGCTTGCCCTGGCCCTGCGGCAGGCCCCAGCGCTGGAAGGTGTCCGGGCTCTTGCGCAGGGTGGCGAGGACGTCGTCGCCGTACACGGCGGAGAGCGGCTTCTTGGCGTCCACGCCGGCGTGGCTGGTGTTCCAGGCGGTGAGGAACTTCTCCTTGTCGTCCGCGGTGCCCTTGCGGGCCGGGAACCGGCCTTCGGGAGACATGCCGAACCAGCGCGGATAGCCGTCGGAGAGCAGGTACTCCACGAACGACTTGGCCGAACCGGCCGCGGCGCCGTCGAGCACCGCCCACGAGCTGATCTCGCCGTACTGGGCCGGTTCGGCGCCGTTGGGTCCCTTGATCGCGGTGACGAAGCCGCTGTTCTTGGCCAGGAACGTCGGGTCCTGCTGGCACTGCGGACAGGTCGGCTTGGCGTCGTTGCGCAGCCCGGCCAGCTCGTCGAGGATGAACGGCGACCAGATCAGCATCGCGGCCTTGCCGGCGAAGTAGGTGGCCCGGGTGGTGTCCACGTCCTGGGCACCCTTGACCGAGTGGTTGCGCATCAGGTCGCCGTAGAAGCGGAACGCCTCGACGCACTCGGGTGAGTCGAGCTTGACCGCGCCGGAGTCGTCGGTGAGCTGACAGTTGTTGGCCAGCGCGAGGTGCTCGAAGGTCTGCTGGGTGAAGACGTCGCCGGGGGCGGTCGCCGCGGTGATGCCGGCGACGCCGCCGGTGTTGAGCTTCGCCGCGGCGGCGGCGATCTTCTCGTACGTGTCGGGGGCGGGCAGGCCGGCGGCGGCGAAGAGGTCCTTGCGGTAGACGAGGAGCTGGCCCCACCCGTCACTGGGGACGGAGAGCTGCTTCCCGCCGTCGGAGGTCAGCTCCAGCGCGCGGGGGGAGAAGGTGTCCCGGCCGAGCTTGTCGACGATCTCGGCATTGGCGGACTCGTGCAGCAGTTGGTTGCCGGCGAGGGTCTGGATGCCGGCGAGGGAGACGGAGCCGACCACGTCGGGCAGCTTGCCGGCGGCGGCGCTGGAGGCGATGAGGGAGGGGAACTGGTCCTCGTTGACGGTGACCAGGTTGACCTTGACGCCGGTCTTGGCGGTGAAGTCGCTGATGATCGCCTTGGTGGCGGTGACCCGGTCGGCCACGTCCTCCAGGCTCCACACCGTTATCTCTGAACTGTCGGCTTTCGGCTCGTCGTCGCTGCAGGCCACCATTCCTGTCCCGGCAACTGCCATGATCAGGGTGGCGGCGAACATCCGCATCGAGGGTGATGACATCGGTGGCACTCCTCTCGAAGGGTACATCAGGTATTCAACGCCCTCGATTGATCAATTACAAGACATATGCTGATATTTTGTTTTAGAATCGAGCCCGGCACTTCCCTCGGAGCGACGCCATGCCCAACTGGGTTGTCTCTCTGGCCGGGCCCCGGCGCGTCAGCCTCGAGCCCTGCCCCGCAGATCCACTCGGCCCGGGCCAGGTGCGCGTCCGCACCTGCTACTCCGGCATCTCGGCTGGCACCGAGCTGACCCTCTACCGCGGCAGCAATCCCCGGCTCAGCAAGGACTGGGACGACGCCAGCCGGATGTTCGTGCCCCGCCAGGCGCCCGCCGCCTACCCCGTCGTCGGCTTCGGCTACGAGGAGGTCGGCGAGATCGTCGAGGTCGCCGCCGACGTCGCCGACCGGCGTCCCGGGCAGGTCGTCTGGGGCATCTGGGGACACCGGGCCGAGGCCGTCGTGGCCTCCGGCACGGTCCAGCCGCTGGCGGCCGGGCTCGACCTGCTCACCGCCGTCTTCGCCCGTCCCGGCGCGATCGCCCTCACCGCGGTGCTCGCCGGCGACCTGCACCTCGGCGACTGGGTGGGGGTCTTCGGCCAGGGGGTGATCGGCCTGCTCGGCACCCGGCTGGCCGCCCTCTCCGGCGCCCGGGTGGTCGCGGTCGACCGGGTGCCCGCCCGGCTGGACTTCGCCACCCGCTTCGGCGCCCGTCGGGTCGTCGACGCCGCCGTCGACTCCGCCGCCGCCGTGCTCCGCGGGGCCACCGACGGTCGCGGCGCCGACGTCTGCCTGGAGCTGTCCGGGTCGTACCCGGCGCTGCACGAGGCGATCCGCGCCACCACCCACGCCGGCCGCGTCGTGGCCGCCGGCTTCTACCAGGGGTACGCCCTCGGGCTGGGACTCGGCGAGGAGTTCCACCACAACCGGATCCAGCTGGTGGCGGCCCAGGTCTCCGGGCCCACCCCGGCACCCGGCACGGCCGGCCGGTGGACCGGGCCCCGGATCGCCCACACCTTCATGGACCTGGTGGCCGAGGGCAGCGTCGACCCGCTGCCGCTGGTGAGCCACGTCGTCGACGCGGGCGCGGTGGCCGACGCGCTCGCGTTGCTCGACCGCGGTGACGGTGACGTCCTCCAAGTCGTGCTGAGGTTCTGAATGGCCATTCCACTCGCCTGCCAGGAGCAGCTGCTCCCGGGCGCCAGCCTGTCCGACAAGTTCGCCCTCGCCAGCACGCTCGGCTACCAGGCCATCGAGCTGCGCGGCCGCGGTGACCTCGCGTTCGCCCGGCGGCTGCCGGAGCTGCGCCGGGCCCGCGCCGAGGGCGTGCCCATGCCCACCGTCTGCGTCGAGATGGACCACTTCATCGGCGACTTCGACCCGGACCGCTCCCGGGACGCGGTGCGCAACCTGCGCTCCCAGCTCTCGGTCATCGCCGAACTCGGCGGGATCGGCGCGATGACCCCGGCCGCCTGGGGGATGTTCTCCCGGCGGCTGCCGCCCTTCGAGCCGCCCCGCTCGCCCGACGGCGACCGGCAGGTCCTCGTCGACGCCCTCGGCGAGCTGGGCGAGCACGCCCGGGCCGAGGGGGTCACCCTCTTCCTGGAGCCCCTCAACCGGTACGAGGACCACATGGTCAACCGGCTCGGCGAGGCGGTCGCTCTCTGCGCGGCCGTCGGCCTGCCCTCGGTCCGGGTGGTCGCCGACACCTTCCACATGAACATCGAGGAGGACGACGTGCACGCGGCGCTGCGCGCCGCCGCGCCGTACCTCGGGCACGTGCAGGTCAGCGACTCCAACCGGTACCAGCCCGGGGCCGGGCACCTGGACTGGCCGGCGCTGCTGCGGACCCTGCACGACATCGATTACCGGGGCTGGCTGGCGGTGGAGTGCCGGCTGCGCGGCGAGCCCCTCGCCGCCCTCCGGCAGGCCGCGACGGTGCTCACGCACGCCCAGCCGTGGCAGGCGGCGGCATGAGCGCCGGGCCGGCCGGTGGAACCGGCGCCGCCGCCGGACTGGACGCCACGGCGGGTGGCCCCGACGGCGACCCGTCACCGGGGTGGGACGGCGCCGAGCGGGCGGCCGGGTTGCGCCGGTTGGCCGTCGCCACCCTCGACGGCAACTGGGAGCACGACCACACCGTGCCCTCGCGCACCCTCTACCCGCACCAGTGGAGCTGGGACTCGGCGTTCATCGCCGTCGGGCTGGCCCACGTCCGACCGGAGCGGGCGTGGCGGGAGCTGCGGACGCTCTTCGCCGCCCAGTGGGCCGACGGGCGGGTTCCGCACATCGTGTTCAACCCGGCGCTGCGGGTCGGGTCGTACTTTCCGGGGCCGGAGTTCTGGGACTCGGCCCGTGCCGACGGCGCCCCGGCTTCCAGCACATCGGGGATCGTCCAACCGCCGGTGCACGCCCCGGCGGCGTGGCTGATCCACCGTCGGGCCCCGTCCGAGGCGTCGGTGCGGGCCCTGCGCTGGCTCTATCCGCGGCTGGTCGCCCAGCAGCGGTACCTGACCGGCCGGCGGGACGTGGGCGGCGCCGGGCTGGCCTGCCTGGTGCACCCGTGGGAGTCGGGGCTGGACAACAGCCGGCCTGGGACGCCCCGATGGCGGGGTGCCCGCCGACGCCGCCGTGATGCGGGCGTACCGGCGGCACGACACCGCGCACGCCGACGCCGCGCACCGCCCCACGGACCTGGACTACGCGCGCTACGTCGCGATCGTCGCGTCGTATCGGGAGGGCCGCTACGGCGACGACGGGCTGGCCGGGCGGCATCCCTTCCTGGTGGAGTGTCCGCTGCTCAACGCGGCACTGGGGGTGGCCGAGCAGGCGCTGGCCCGGATCGCGGCGGTGGTCGGCGCCGACCCGGGGCCGCACCGGGAGCGGGCAGCCCGGATCACCGCGACCCTGGTGGACCGGCTGTACGACCCGACCACCGGCACCTTCCACCCGCGCGACCTGCGCACCGACCGGCTGATCCCGGCCCGGACGGTGCTCGGGCTGATGCCGCTGATCCTGCCGGACCTGCCGGCCCGGCAGGTGCGGGCGGTGCTGACCGAGGCGTGCTCGCCCCGGTTCGGCCTGGAGTCCCGGATGGACCGCCCGCTGCCCACCCACGACCGCACCGCGCCGGACTTCGAACCGTTGCGCTACTGGCGTGGCCCGAGCTGGCTGAACACGAGCTGGCTGCTCTGGCGGGGACTGCTCACCCACCGCCGGCCCGACCTGGCCGCCGGGCTGCGGGAGTCGATGCTCGGGCTGGTCGCCCGCAGCGGCTGCCACGAGTACTTCCACCCGGATACCGGCGCCGGGCTCGGCTCCCCGGCGTTCAGTTGGACCGCGTCGCTGGCGCTCGACGCCCTCGCCGAGGGGTGAGCCGGCGTCGGCCCGGGGCGACCCCGGCGGGCAGGCGCCTCAGTCGATCCCAGGCCGGTGGTGGCGCCGGCCCGCAGGGAAGCCATCGGCTCGCAGCGGCGGTTCAGCCGCTAGACGTGCACCAATGGCTCTGCCCGCTCTCGCCGGCAGTCCGGGCAGGTAGGACTTACGGCTTCCGCTCGGCGACGTAAGAACCGCGAGCCGGCAGCGTCACGACCAGACCGCGCTCCCGAAGCAGACGGACAGCCGCTCGGACAGTTCCGCGGCTGACGCCGTGCTCCTGCTGTAGATGGGTCTCGCTCGGGACCGGCTGGCGGGGTTTGAGTTTCCCGTCCTCGATCTGCTTGGCGAGGAGGTCTGCGAGCTGGATGTAGAGCGCCACCGGGGACATCTCGTCAACCATGAGCCGAACCTTATGGACGCGCAGCCTGAGCAGGCCGTAGGGTACGGGCTAGACGTATAGAACGGGCTGTACGAGTAGAACGAGATGGATTACCTTCGGTAGGCGTCCGCAAACCCCCAGCCAGGAGGAATCTCATGAGGCTCTGGCCGTTCAACCGCCGTCCGGGACCGGTCGACCGGACCGGCCCTGCGACCGCCTACCCGAACCGTTCCGGCGCCTTCGGTCCGGAGGCCCTCTCCGAGGTCCAGCCCCGCCGCAACAACGGCCGTCCGCACTACTGGGCAATCGAGCCGACTATGGAGTACCAACGGGCCCCGCTGCTTACCCTCGGCCAGCAGTACCGCTTTCCGGGTCGGGCCGAGCGATGGGGGAGGAGTTGCTGACGCGAGTTCCCTTCGCCGTCGTCCTCGCCTCGTACTGCATCGAGTTCCACGAGCGGAACCTGTGCGCAAAGTGCAACGACTCCGGATGTCCCCGGCTCGATGACGCCGCGTTCACCCTCGACCGCTACCGCGCCGATCGGTTGGAGCGGTACCGCCTCCGTCGAGCGCAGTAAGGGATCTCTGTCTTCGGAATCATTAGAGTCGCGTTGGTTGATCAAGGAGGGATGTCCGGAGGAATGCTTTTGCTCAGGGTGCAGCCGCCCGCCGACGGTCGTCGGCGGGCGGCGCTGACCGGGTCAGGCGGTGGGGCGCAGTTCGGCGAGGAGCTGATCCACCCGGGTGCGGATCTCGTCGCGGATCGGGCGTACGGCCTCGACGCCCTTGCCGGCGGGGTCTTCGAGCTTCCAGTCCTCGTACCGCTTGCCCGGGAAGACGGGGCAGGCGTCACCACAGCCCATGGTCACGATGACGTCCGAGGACTCCGCCGTCTCGTATTCGAGGAGCTTGGGGGTCTGGTCGGTGATGTCGATGCCGACCTCGGCCATGGCTTCGACGGCGGCGGGGTTGACCGTCTCGGCGGGCGCCGAGCCGGCGGAGCGCACCTCGACGGCGTCGCCGGCGAGGTGGCGCAGCCAGCCGGCGGCCATCTGGGAGCGGCCGGCGTTGTGCACGCAGACGAACAGCACGCTGGGCTTGTCGGACATCAAAAGCCTTCCTGGCAGTACGGGTCGCAGGGCCGGTTCACCGGCGCCTCCGAGTGGGCGGTGGGCAGAGACCGGCGGGGGTCGCTGTTGCGGTCGAGCAGCCGGTAGCGCCCGGCCGGACGCGGCGGATTGAGCAGGGCGGGATAGGACCTGTCCGCGCCACGGTGCGCCGGGTTGGTGCTCATGCGCGATTGTCGAGCGCCGGGTCGCGCTCGTCGGTAGGCACGACCACCTGGTCGGCGGCTTCCCCAGCGTCGGGGTAGAGCGCGGCCAGGAGACCGACGCCCAGGGTGAGGCCGACGAGTTGCGCGATGACGAAGCCGGGAACGGAGGCGGGGGCGATGCCGGCGAAGGTGTCGGTGAAAGCGCGACCGATGGTCACCGCGGGGTTGGCGAACGAGGTCGACGAGGTGAACCAGTACGCGGCGCCGATGTAGGCGCCGACCGCGGCCGGCGCGACCGCGGCGCGGCCGGCGCGGGCGAGGGCGAAGATCAGCAGGATCAGGCCGGCGGTGGCGACAACCTCGCCGAGCCAGAGGTGCCCCGCGGCGCGGTCCTTGCCCGAGAAGTCGACGGCGGCCAGGTCGAACATCAGGTTGGCCAGGATCGAACCCCCGATCGCGCCGGCGACCTGGGCCATGACGTAGCCGCCGAGGTCGCGGCTGGTCAGCCCGGTGCCGGCGCGCCGGCCGAGGAACCAGTCCGCGGCGGAGACGACGGGATTGAAGTGGGCGCCGGAGACCGGGCCGAAGATCAGGATCAGGGCGCCCAGCGCGAGCGCGGTGGCGATCGAGTTCTCCAGCAGTTGGAGCCCGACGTCGCCGGGGGAGAGCGTGGTGGCCATGATGCCGGAGCCGACCACGGCGGTGACCAGCAGGGCGGTGCCGGTGAACTCGGCCAGCAGGCGCCGCCAAAGTGCGATGGTCATCAGTCTGTTCTCTCCCCTTGCAGCGAGGTTGCGGGCCGCGTGTCGGCCCGGCGGGTGGTCCAACGGGTGGCGGGAACGTGCAGTTCGTCGAGGAGCCGGCGGACGGCCCAGGCCACCGCCTGATCGCCGGCGAGGTAGGTGAAGAAGCCGAGCGCCAACTGGGACCGCCCGGCGTTGTGCGTGGCGGCGAGGCGGGTGGCGGCGGTGCGCAGGGCGAGCTGCTGGTCGACGGAGAGGTCTTCACGCAGGTGCCGGCTGGTGTCAGTCATGACGGTCTCCCGAATTGATGACGGGGGCGAGCCGGTCGACGCGGGCGGCGAGGTCGGTGAAGGCGGCCTCGAACGCGGCGTCGGTGTCGACACGGACCGGGTCGGGCACCGACCAGTGCAGCCGGGGCCGGACCGGGCGGGTGAGTTCCTCGTGGGCGTTGTCGCAGACCGCGATCACCAGGTCCCCGTCGTGCGCGACCTGGGTGATGTGGGCGGTGCCGGTGGGGTCGAGCTGGAGTCCGTGGCGGTGGGCCACGGCGACGGCGCGGGGGTGGACCCGGGACGCCGGCTTCGTGCCCGCGGAGGCGGCTGGCGTGCCGGCCCGGCTCGTCCACAGCGCGGCGGCGAGCTGGGAGCGGGCGGAGTTGCGGGTGCAGACGAACACCACCCGGCCGACGTCGGTCAGCGGGGGCGGAGTCAGCGTGGCCAGCGCCTCGGGTCGCAGGCGGAGGTAGGTGCGGCGGCGGTCGCCCTCGGACCGGGCGCGGACGACCAGGCCGGCTTCGGTGAGGACCTTGACGTGGTGGGCGACCAGGTTGGTGGGCATGCCCAGGTCGTGGGCGATCTCGCCGGGCGAGGCGTCGCCGAGGGTGAGCGCGTCCACGATCGCCAGCCGCGCCGGGTCGCCGAGCGCGGCGTGGATCCGGGCGCGCTCCTGCAGGGAGGCAAGCTCAATGACCATTGACTCAACTATCACTGAGTGATTGTGAAACTGTCAAGCGGAACTGAGTCGGTGGCACTGAGCGGCGCGGTCAGCAGCAGGCGGCCAGGTATGGCTGCACGGCGCGGTGCGCCGGCCGCGGCTCACGCAGCAGCTGCCGGTTCGACGGTGAGCAGTGCGGCGAGCTGGCGCAGGATGGCCGGCCGGGCCCGGTAGTACACCCAGGTACCCCGCCGCTCGGCGTCGACGAGGCCTGCCTCGCGCAGCGTCTTCAGGTGATGGGAGATGGTCGGCCCGGTCAGGTCGAACGCGGGGGTCAGGTCGCAGACGCATGCCTCCCCGCCCTCGGCGGACGCGATCATCGACATCAATTGCAGCCGCACCGGGTCGCCGAGCGCCTTGAACGCGGGCGCGAGGACGGCGGCGGTCTCGGCCGGCACCCGGCGCTGCGCCAGCGGCGGGCAGCACGGCGTGTCGGCGGTGAGGTCGATGACGGGAAGCGACGCCGCCTGCTTTGACATGCCTTTAGGTTGACAGGTGTCTAAGCAACGTGCAACTCTCTGATTCGACGGACGTCAAGACAGGCGCCGTGGGAAGGGGGTCGTCATGTTCGGCAAGGCTCGGCGGTCAGCGGCAGCCCAGGCGGGAGTTACCGTCTGCCTCGCGGCACCCGCACCCGCTACACTTCCATCGTCGATCGGCGATAAACGATAGAAGGAGGCCGGTGTGGACGAGCTGCTCGACCGGGCGACCGCACAGACGTACGCGTCATGGTTCCGGGCCCTCGCGGACCCGACCCGGGTGCAGATCGTCGAGTACCTCGCCCGCCACGCCCGACCGATGAGCGTCGGGGAGATCGTCGCCGCGGTCGGCCTGGCGCAGTCCACCGTCTCCCAGCACCTGAAGATCCTCACCGAGGTGCGGTTCGTCCTCGTCGAGCCGGTCGGAACGGCCCGCCACTACCGCATCAACGACGCCTGCGTCGGCTGCTTCCCCTCCGCCGCCGACGTCGTCATGGGCCGACCCGCCCCCAACCCGAACGGAGCCTGCTGATGGCCGACCTCACCGTCCGTCCCATGACGGCCGACGACGCCGAGCGGGTCCTGGCGATCTACCAGGCCGGCCTCGACGGCGGACACGCCAGCTTCGAGACGACCGCACCCACCTGGGCGGCGTTCGACGCCGGGAAGCTGCCCGCGCACCGCTTCGTGGCGGTCGACAGGGACGACATCGTGGTCGGCTGGATCGCTGTCTCGCCGACCTCGGCCCGCGCGGTCTACGCCGGCGTGGTGGAGCACTCGGTCTACGTCGACCCCGCCGTCCAGGGGCGCGGCGCGGCCCGGCTGCTGCTGGACACGCTCATCGCCTCCACCGAGGCGGCCGGCATCTGGACCATCCAGTCCGGCATCTTCCCCGAGAACACCGCCAGCCTCAGCCTCCACGAGCGGGCCGGCTTCCGGGTCATCGGCGTCCGCGAACGGGTCGGCCGCCACCACGGCCGGTGGCGCGACGTCGTCCTCCTCGAGCGGCGCAGCCCCGTCATCACCTGACCAGCCCTGGCCCCAGCAGCCGGGCCGTCGTCCACCTACTTGATTCGACAGTTTTCAACACAGAGGAGTTGTCTGATGAGCACTCTGAACGAGCTGCCCGTCGTGGTGATCGGCGCCGGCCCGGTAGGCCTGGCCGCCGCCGCGCACCTGCACGAGCGCGGCCTCCCCTTCACCGTCCTCGAAGCCGGCGACACCGCCGCGCGGCGGTGCGGCAGTGGGGGCACGTGCGGGTGTTCTCCCCGTGGCGGTACAACATCGACCCGGCCGCCCGCCGGATCCTGGACGAGGCCGGCTGGATCGCCCCCGACCTGGAGGCCCTGCCCACCGGCGCGGAGCTGGTTGCCGACTACCTCCAGCCTCTCGCGGAGCTGCCGCAGCTCAAGCCGCACCTGCGCTACGGCGCTCGGGTCGAGGCGATCAGCCGCCTGGGCATGGACCGCCTGCGCACCGCCGGCCGCGACGCCACGCCGTTCCTGATCCGACTCGCCGACGGCGACGAGGTGCTCGCCCAGGCCGTCATCGACGCCTCCGGCACGTGGGGCACCCCGAACGTCCTCGGCGCGTCCGGCCTGCCCGCTCGGGGCGAGGGCGACGTGGCGGCGTACCTGGAGCACGCGCTTCCGGACGTCCTCGGCGCGGACCGGGACGCGTTCGCCGGCCGGCACACCCTGGTCGTCGGCGCCGGCCACTCGGCGGCGAATACCCTGCTCTCCCTGGCGGAGCTGGCAGCCGACGAGCCGGGCACCGAGGTGACCTGGGCGATCCGGACCACCTCACCGGTGCGCACCTACGGAGGCGGCGACGCTGACGCCCTCCCGGCGCGGGGTGCGCTCGGCTCCCGGCTGCGCGAGCACGTCGACGCCGGCCGGATCCGGCTGCTCACCGGCTTCTCCGTGCACGCTCTCACCCCCACCGACGGTCGCGTCGCGGTGGTCGTGCGGCACGCCGATGGCAGCGAAGAGTCCATCACCGTGGACCGGATCGTCGCGGCCACCGGCTTCCGGCCGGACCACTCCATCGCCGCTGAGCTGCGGCTGGACCTCGACCCGGTCATGGGCGCCACCCGCGCCCTCGCGCCGCTGATCGACCCGAACGAGCACTCCTGCGGCACCGTGCCCCCGCACGGCGTGGACGAGCTCGCCCACCCCGAGCCGGGCTACTACGCCGTCGGCATGAAGAGCTACGGCCGGGCACCGACGTTCCTCATGGCCACCGGCTACGAGCAGGTCCGCTCCGTCGTCGCGGCCCTCGCTGGCGACTGGGACGCCGCCCGCGACGTGCAGCTCGACCTGCCCGAGACCGGGGTGTGCAACAGCAACCGCGCCGACTCCGCGACCGGCGAGAGCTGCTGCGGGCCGGCCCCGACCGCGGACCCGGCAGCGCGCGGGCTCGCCACCGGCATCTCCGGTGGCCTGCTGTCCGCGCCGCTCGGCCCGATCACCCTCGACGCCGCCCCCGCCGGCGGCCAGACCGGCGGCTGCTGCGGCGGCTGATGCTTGCCACCACGACGGTGCCCGCCGGCCCCACGGTCGGCGGGCACCACGCCCACGGCTGGCACATCGTCGCCGCCCTCGCCGTCACCTCCACCGTCGGCTACGGCACCCTTTACTACGCCTACGCGATTCTGCTGAACCCGATGGCCGCCAGCATCGGCGCGTCCACCACCGCCGTCACCGGCGCGCTCACCGCGTCGGTCCTCTCCGGAGCCCTGATGGCCATCCCGGTGGGCCGGTGGCTCGACCACCACGGCGGTCGCGCGCTGATGACCGTCGGTTCGCTCACCGCCACCGCCCTGCTCGTGGCCTGGTCCCAGGTTCACACCATCGGTCAGCTCTACGCCGTCATGATCGGCATCGGGATCACCGGCGCGATGGTGCTCTACGAGCCGGCCTTCGCCGTCATCGTCTCCTGGTTCACCCCGGACCGACGCGCCACGGCCCTGCTGGTGGTCACGATCGTGGCCGGGTTCGCCAGCACCATCTTCATGCCGCTGACCGGCCTCCTGATCGAACACCTCGGCTGGCGCGGCGCGCTACTCGTCCTCGCCGTCATCCACGGCCTGGTCACCGTGCCCCTGCACGCGCTCACCATCCGCCGGCCCCGGTCGGCAGCGACGACGGCGCCCGGCGGCCCGGCACCGCCGGACCACGCCCAGCGGCCCGCGGTCGTCAGGGCCGCGATGCGGGACGCCCGGTTCTGGATCCTGGCCGGAACCTTCGTCGCCCACGGCGCGGCCACCAGCACCATGACCGTCCACCTCGTCGGCTACCTGGTCAGCCGCGGCCACCCCGCCACCTTCGCCGCCACCGCCGCCGGCCTGCTCGGCGTCCTGTCGGTCACCGGCAGACTCGTCCTCACCGGCGCCCGCCGACGCCTCCGTGTCACCACCATCGTGGCCGCCGTCTTCGCCACTCAGGCCACCGCCGTCCTCGCGATGCCCCTGCTCGCCGGCACCCGCGCCGGGGCCGTCATCGGGATCGTCGGCTTCGGACTGGGCTTCGGCGTCGCCAGCCTCGCCACGCCGGCCCTGCTCGCCGATCGCTACGGCACCACCGCGTACGCGAGCATCGCCGGCCGGATGGCGGCGTCCGTCACGGTCGCCAAGGCGACCGCGCCCCTCGGCGCGGCTGCCGTACTGTTCTCGGCCGGCGGCTACCGGCTCCTGCTCGGCGTGGTCGCCGGCTGTTGTGCGATCGCCGCCGTCGGCATGCTCATCCGCGTGGGACCGGCGGTTTGCCGGACCGGCTCGACCTCGACGCGGGTGTCGTGGAACGTCGGGCCGCCACCCAGATCGGTGACAGTGGGCAGGCGCCGGAATGGGTGGCGCGGGACATGGCACGGATGCTACCGATCCGCCCGGCGTCGCGCCGTTCTACAGTTGGCCGCGGTTCCCCAGCAGACAAGGAGTGCCGTGCCCGAGATCGACAAGGTGGCCTGGATTCGCATCGAGGACGGCTGCGTCCTCAGCACCCGCTCCCGGGGCAAGGACGTCTGGTACCTGCCGGGCGGCAAGCGGGAGGCCGGCGAGACCGACCTGGACACTCTGGGCCGGGAGATCGCCGAGGAGTTGGGCGTCGTGGTGGTGCGGGAGTCGGCCGTCCACGTCGGGACCTTCTCCGCGCAGGCGCACGGGCACGCGGCCGGCACCGTGGTCCGGATGACCTGTTACGCCGCCGACTACCGGGGCGAGCTGCGCCCGGAGAGCGAGATCGAGGAGTTGGCCTGGCTCGGTTACGCCGACCGGCACCGGGTCTCCCCGGTGGACCAGCTCATCTTCGACCGGCTTCGGGCCGAGGGCACGCTCCGCTGACGGTCAGCCCGGCAACAGCCGGGCCAGGGCGCGCAGCGCCGCGCGTAACGCCGCGTCGTCGGCGCTGAGACTGACCCGTAGGCCGGGCGCGGTCCCGCGCCGGGCGGCGAACTCGTCGGTGCCGGCGACCGCGACGCCCCGG
>NZ_JAEVHJ010000139.1:0-16140 GCF_016802855.1 Micromonospora sp. ATA51
GTGGGGGTGGGGGTTAGGCGAGGTCCAGGGAGCGGGCGGCGGCCAGGGGGTCGTTGGCGATGGTGGTGGGGGCCGGGGCCGTGGAGATGGCCCACTCGGGGTCCTTGAGGCCGTGGCCGGTGACCGTGCAGACCACGGTGGAGCCGGGCGGGACCCGGCCCGCGGCGCTGCTGCAGCAGGCCGGCCACGCTGGCCGCGCTGCCCAGCTCGACGAAGACGCCGACCTCCCGGGCCAGCAGCCGGTACGCCGACAGGATCTCCCGGTCGGTGACCGCCGCGATCAGGCCGTCCGAGGCGTCCCGGGCGTCGACCGCCTTGGTCCAGCTCGCCGGGTTGCCGATCCGGATGGCGGTGGCGATGGTGGACGGCTCGTGCACGACCTGGCCGGTGACGATGGGGGCGGCGCCGGCGGCCTGGAAGCCGTACATCTTCGGTGCCTTTGTGGCGTTGCCGGCCGACCGGTCCTCCGAGTAGCCCATCCAGTAGGCGGAGATGTTGCCGGCGTTGCCGACCGGCAGGCAGTGGATGTCCGGCGCGTCGCCGAGCGCCTCGACGATCTCGAAGGCGGCGGTCTTCTGCCCGTGCAGCCGGTTGATGTTGACCGAGTTGACCAGGGCCACCGGGTAGTCCTGGGCGAGCTTGCCGGCCAGCGCCAGGCAGTCGTCGAAGTTGCCCTGGACCTGGAGCAGCCTGGCGCCGTGCACCAGCGCCTGGGCCAGCTTGCCCAGCGCGATCTTGCCCTGCGGCACCAGCACCGCACAGGTGATCCCGGCCCGGGCCGCGTACGCGGCGGCGGAGGCGCTGGTGTTGCCGGTGGAGGCGCAGATGATCGCCTTGTCACCGGCCTCGACCGCCTTGGAGACCGCGACGGTCATGCCCCGGTCCTTGAACGAGCCGGTCGGGTTGGCCCCCTCGACCTTGAGGTGCACCTCGCAGCCGAGCCGGGCGGAGAGCACCGGCGCGGGCAGCAGTGGGGTGTTCCCCTCGTGCAGGGTGACGACCGGGGTGGCGTCGGTGACCGGCAGCCGGTCCCGGTACGTCTCGATCAGGCCCCGCCACATGTCGCTCTCCTCGCCTCTACCGGCCCTGTCGCATGTCAAGCCTGGACCAGCAACCCGGGTCGCCGCCCGGCGCACCCGGCATTAACCACCTGACGGGACACCGCCTACAGCCCGCCCTCGACCCGCAGCACGCTCGTCACCGACCGGACGATCTCCAGCCCGCGCAGCGCGCGGACGGTGGCCGCGAGCGCGGCGTCCGGCGCCACGTGGGTGACGATGACCAGTTCGGCGTCGGAGCCCCGGCCGGCGGGGCCGCCACCCGCCGGGCCCTGCCGCACGGTGGCGATGGAGACCTCGTGCCGGGCGAACACCCCGGCCACCGCCTCCAGCACACCCGGCCGGTCCGCCACGTCGAGGCTGATGTGGTAGCGGGTCAGCGCCTCGCCCATCGGCCGCACCGCCAGGTCGGCGTACGCGGACTCGCTGGCCGCGTGCACCCCGGCGAGCCTGTTACGGGCCACCGCCACCACGTCGCCGAGGACGGCGCTGGCGGTCGGCGCGCCGCCCGCGCCGCGGCCGTAGAACATCAGCTGCCCAGCCGCCTCGGCCTCGACGAAGACCGCGTTGAACGCGTCGCCGACGCTCGCCAGCGGGTGGGTCAGCGGGAGCATCGCCGGGTGCACCCGCACGCCGACCGTCTCCCGGCCCGCCGCGTCGGTGTTGCGGGCGGCGATGCAGAGCAGCTTGATGGTGCACCCCATCGCCTTCGCGCTGGCCACGTCCGCGGTGGTCACCTCGGTGATGCCCTCCCGGTGCACGTCGGCGGCGGTGACCCGGGTGTGGAAGGCCAGCGAGGCGAGGATGGCGGCCTTGGCGGCGGCGTCGAAGCCCTCCACGTCGGCCGTCGGGTCCGCCTCGGCGTACCCCAGCTCGGTGGCTCTTCGAGGGCCTCCGCGAAGCCGGCGCCGGTGGCGTCCATCGCGGAGAGGATGAAGTTGGTGGTGCCGTTGACGATGCCGGTGACCCGGTTGATCCGGTCCCCGTGCAGCGACTCGCGCAGCGGGCGCAGCAGCGGGATCGCCCCGGCGACCGACGCCTCGTAGTAGAGGTCGGCCCCGCCCTCGGCGGCCGCGTCGTGCAGCGTCGCGCCGTCCTCGGCGAGCAGCGCCTTGTTGGCGGTGACCACGCTCTTGCCGGCGCGCAGCGCCTCGACCAGCCAACCGCGGGCCGGCTCGATACCGCCGACGACCTCCACCACGATGTCGACGTCGTCCCGCTTGATCAGGCCGAGCGGGTCGGTGGTGAACAGGGCGGGGTCGACGGGCAGGTCGCCGCGGTCCCGGCCGAGCCGGCGGACGGCGATCCCGGCGATCTCCAGCGGGGCGCCGATCCGGGCGGCGAGGTCGGCCGACTGCTCGTGCAGCAGCCGCACCACGTCGCTGCCGACGGTGCCGCAGCCGAGCAGCGCCAGGCGCACAGGTGAGGTCATCCGACATCCAATGCGAGCAGGTCTTCTTCGGTCTCCCGTCGAACGATCAGACGGGCCCGACCGTCGCGGACGGCCACGACCGACGGCCGCGGGACATGGTTGTAGTTGCTGGCCATGCTCCGGCAGTAGGCCCCGGTGCCGGGCACCGCGACAAGATCTCCGGGCTGCACGTCGGCGGGCAGGAATTCATCCTTCACCACGATGTCCCCGGACTCACAGTGCTTTCCCACCACGCGGGCGAGCAGCGGCTCGACCGACGACGCCCGGTTGGCCACCGTCGCCGAGTACGACGCGTCGTAGAGCGCGGTGCGGATGTTGTCGCTCATCCCGCCGTCCACGCTCACGTACGTCCGGATCCCGTCGACGTCCTTGACCGTGCCGACCTCGTAGAGGGTGAAGACGGCGGGCCCGACGATGGCCCGGCCGGGCTCGATGGAGAGGTGCGGCACGGCGAGCTTCTCGGCCGCGCACTCCCCGTCGACGATCTTGCGGAGCCGCTTGGCCAGGTCGTGCGGCGCGGCCGGGTCGTCCTGGGTGGTGTACGCGATGCCGAAGCCGCCGCCCAGGTCCAGCTCGGGCAGCTCCACGCCGCGGGCGTCGCGGATCTGCGCCTGGAGGCCGAGCACCCGGCGGGCGGAGACCTCGAAGCCGCTGGCGTCGAAGATCTGCGACCCGATGTGCGAGTGCAGCCCGCGCAGCTCCAGCACGTCCTCGTCGATGACCTTGAAGGCCGCCGCCGCGGCCGCCCCGCCGGCCAGCGAGAAACCGAACTTCTGGTCCTCGTGCGCGGTGGCGATGAACTCGTGGGTGTGCGCCTCCACGCCGACCGTCACCCGGATCAGCACCCGGGGGCGTACGCCGCGCTCGCGGGCCAACGCGGTGAGCCGGTCGATCTCGGTGAACGAGTCGAGGATGATCCGGCCCACCCCGGCGTCGAGGGCCCGGCTCAGCTCGGCCACGGACTTGTTGTTGCCGTGGAAGCCGATCCGCTCCGGCGGCATCCCCGCCGACAGCGCGGTGGCCAGCTCGCCGCCCGTGCAGACGTCGAGGAACATGCCCTCCTCGGCAATCATCCGGACCACCGCCCGGCAGAGGAACGCCTTGCCGGCGTAGTAGACGTCCGCGTCCGGGAAGGCGGCCCGGAACTCCCGACAGCGCGTCCGCAGGTCGTCCTCGTCGAGGACGTACACCGGGGTGCCGTACTCCGCGGCGAGGTCGCGGACACTGAGCCCCGCGACGGCGAGCGCGCCGTCGGCGGCCCGGGTCACGTTGCGCGGCCAGAGCTGCGGCACCAGGGCGTTGACGTCGCCCGGCGGACGCAGCCAGGGCGGGCGGCTGCCGATGTCACCGTGCAGGGCACCGGCCTCGTGAGCGCGCATCTGGAGTTACATCCTCTCCGGGGCGGAGACGCCGAGCAGGCGCAGGCCGTTGGCGATGACCATCCGGGTGGCGTCGTTCAGCCAGAGCCGGGCCCGGTGGGTGTCGGTGATCTCCTCGTCGCCCTGCGGGGTCACCCGGCACTGGTCGTAGAACCGGTGGAACGCCGGCGCCACGTCCCGCTCCAGGTAGTGCGCAAGCCGGTGCGGCTGGCGCAGCTCGGCGGCGGTGGCCACCACGGCCGGGAACCCGGCGAGCGCTTTGAGCAGCTCGTGCTCCTTCTCGTGGGCGAGCAGCTCCGGGCGGAAGTCCTCCGGCGCGCCCCGGGTCAGCCCCACCTCGGCAGCCTGCCGCGCGACGCCGGCCGTCCGCGCGCCCACGTACTGGACGTAGTAGACCGGGTTGTCGTTCTTGGCCCGGGTCCACAGCTCCACGTCGATGTCGATGGGCGAGTCGGCCGAGTAGCGGGCGAGCGCGTACCGGGCGGCGTCCACGCCGATCGCGTCGACCAGGTCCTCCAGGGTGACCACGGTGCCGGCCCGCTTGCTCATCCGCACCGGGGCGCCGTCACGGACCAGGTTGACCAGCTGGCCGATGAGGATCTCCAGATTGCGCTCCGGGTCGTCGCCGAAGCAGGCGGCCATCGCCTTCATCCGGCCGAGGTAGCCGTGGTGGTCGGCGCCCAGCATGATCACCACGCGCTCGAACCCGCGCTCGCGCTTGTCCAGGTAGTACGCGCAGTCGGCGGCGAAGTACGTCCACTCGCCGTTGGACTTGCGCAGCACCCGGTCCTTGTCGTCGCCGAAGTCGGTGGTGCGCAGCCAGGTGGCGCCTTCGGCCTCGAAGACGTGCCCCTGCTCGCGCAGCCGGGCCAGCGCCTGGTCCAGCTCGCCCCGGTCGTGCAGGTCCTTCTCGTTGAAGTAGGTGTCGAACTCGACGCCGAAGTCGCGCAGCGAGGACTTGATCTCCTCGAACATCAGCGCGACGCCCTCGGCCCGGAACACCTCCTGGGCGGCGGCGTCGTCCAGCTCCAGCACGTCCGGCCGGCGCTTGACCACCTCGGCGGCGATCTCCGCGAGGTACGCCCCGCCGTAGCCGTCCTCCGGGGCCGGCTCGCCCTTGGCGGCGGCGAGCAGCGACCGGGCGAACCGGTCGATCTGGGAGCCGGCGTCGTTGAAGTAGTACTCGGTGCCGACGTCCGTCCCGGTGGCACGGAGCAGCCGGCTCAGCGCGTCGCCGACGGCCGCCCAGCGGACCCCGCCGATGTGCACCGGGCCGGTCGGGTTCGCCGAGACGAACTCCAGGTTGATCTTCTGGCCGGCGAGGGTGTCGCTGCGGCCGTACTCCGGGCCCGACTCGACGATCATCTTGGCGAGCTGCCCGGCGGCGGCCGCGTCGAGCCGGATGTTCAGGAAGCCCGGGCCGGCGATCTCCACCGACTTGATCCCGGGCGCCCGGCCCAGCCGCTCGGCCAGGGCGGCGGCCAGCTCCCGTGGGGGTACGCCGACCTTCTTGCTGAGCTGCAGCGCCAGCGTCGAGGCGTAGTCGCCGTGCTCGGGGTTACGGGGTCGCTCGACGACGGTCTGCGCGGGCAGCGCGGACGGATCCAGCCCCCGGTCGACGAAGACGGCGTGGGCTGCGGAGAGGACGACCTCGGCGAGTTCTGCGGGAGTCACCGAACCATGTTATCGGGGGTAGACTCGGGCACCGCGGCGGCGACCCAGCATGTGAACGCGCCCGCCAGCTCCCTGACCGACCGACCTGACGAGGCACGATGAGCATCAGCACCCCGGGCGGCCCGGAACGCCGCGACCGTGGTCAGCACCGGCAAGAAGCCGGCCGCCGGCCGGCCGGCCGCTGCCGACAAGCCGTCCGGTGGCAAGGCCGGCGCCGGCAAGGGCACGCCGCGGCAGACCGCCGGCGGCAAGGGCCGCAAGCCGATCGCGCCGGTCAAGGTGAGCCAGGGCCGCGCGTGGGGTCCGATCGCGCTCTTCGTCGCCGTCGGCGTGCTGGCGGCCGCCATCATCGGCTACGGCGCCTTCGCGGCCTACCGCGGTTCGCAGCCGTGGCAGGAGCGGGCCGATGCGATCAATGGCGTCGTCGACTTCCGCAAGAAGGACAAGGCGCTGGTCGAGGGCGGCAAGCACCAGCAGGGCGCGATCAAGTACGACGTCCTCCCGCCGGTCGCCGGCCCGCACAACCCGTCCTGGCAGAACTGCATGGGCGACGTCTACGACGCCCCGATCGCCAACGAGCACGCGGTGCACAGCCTGGAGCACGGCACGGTCTGGATCACCTACCGGCCGGACCTGCCGGCCGACCAGGTGGCCAAGCTCAAGGCCAAGGTGCAGGGCAAGGACAAGCTGATGCTCAGCCCGTTCGAGGGGCTGGACAAGCCGATCTCGCTCCAGGCCTGGGGCTTCCAGCTCAAGGTCGACAACGCCGACGACGGCCGGATCGACGAGTTCATCAAGACGCTGCGGGTCAACGCCTCCATCGAGGGCCCGAACGCCAACTGCGCCCAGGGCGTCACCGCGACCGGCACCACGCCGCGTGACCTGGGCCAGCAGATGCCTGAGCAGCCCACCCAGTAAGGATGCCGATGACCGCACCCGTCACGACGGACAGCGCGCCCGACGAGGCCCCGGTCGCCGCCGACGGCGGCCGGGGGGCCACGCGCCGGTTCGGCACGCTGGCCCTGGCCGCTGCCGTCGTGGTCGGGCTGCTCCTCGGGTACGCGGGCGGCCTGCTCACCCCGACGGTCACCCGACCGGGTGACAGCTCGGCCGAGGCGGGCTTCGCCCGGGACATGAGCACCCACCACGCCCAGGCGGTGCAGCTCGGGCTGATGGCCTTCCAGCAGGGCGAGGACCCCGAGGTACGCCAGATCGGGGGCGACATCGCCACCGGCCAGCAGGGCGAGATCGGCACCATGCAGACGTGGCTGCGGCTATGGAAGCTGGACCCGACCGGGGACCAGCCGGCGATGGCCTGGATGCCGGACGGCGCCGGGCTGGTGAAGGACGGGTTGATGCCCGGCATGGCCACCCCGGCGGAGCTCACCACGCTGAGCGGGTCGCGGGGGCGCCAGTTCGACGTGCTCTTCCTCCAGCTGATGATCCGGCACCATCTCGGCGGGATCCACATGATCCAGGGCATCCTCGACGAGGGGCACGACGACGACGTGCTGACGGTCGCGCAGACCATGAAGAACACCCAGCAGACGGACCTCACCAACCTTCAGGCGGCGCTCAAGCGCCTGGGCGGCTGATCCGTCGTACCGTCCCGCACCGAGGGGCCCGCGTCGTCCGCGACGCAGGCCCCTCGGCGTCTCCGGCGGGCACCTGCCCGTTATGCCGCTTTATAACGGTTTGAGCTATCCGACCGATTACGTTGCTTGGAGACTTTTCTCCCCACATATCGTGACCAGTTGTGATTCGGGCTCGTTGCCCAAGACGTGGGGGTTGCACTCAGAGACGCAGGGCGCTCGGTCACCAGTTGGTGCCGGCGCCACACCATCGGCGGTGACGGGGCGGTGGCAGCCGTCCGTCGCGGACTGCGGCAGGGCGAGTCGGGAACGCTCAGCCGCGAACAGGAACTCGAACTGATCGACGCGCTGCGGGGCGTCCACCCCGACGAGTTCGGCCTGGACGAGGAGCTCTGGACGCGACAGAGCCTGAACGCCCTCATCCAGCGCCGGTTCGACCTGACGATGGACGCCGGCACGGTCGGGGCGTACCTGCGGGCCTGGGGGTTGGGTCCGCGGGAGCCCCGGGAGCGCGCCTGCGGGCTCTGTGTCGGCGCGGTCGAGCGGTGGGTACGCGGCGAGTACCCGGCGATCATCCGGGCCGCCCAGGAGCACCTCGCCGAGGTCTACTGGATCGGCCGGGTACGGCTGCGCGGCACCATGCCGGCGGCGGACGTGGTCTCCGCGGTCTCCTCCCGGGGCCGGGTGCGCTTCATGATCACCACGCCCACGGTCGACCCGCCGCTCCCCCGCGACTTCGTGCTGCGACTCAGCGGCGCCGAGGAGCGGACGGTGCACCTGATCGTGGACGGCTCCTGGCCGAAGAACGAGTGGCCGCGCCGACTGCCCCGGCGCATCGTCCTGCACCCGCTGCCCAGCTGCGGCCGCGCCCTGGTCGCCGCCTGACCGGTTGCCGACTGGCGGCGGCGCACGATCGGCCGCGGACCGTCGCGCCCGCGAGCGGCCCCGTCCGACCGGCGGTAGCGACACGTCGCGGGCCGCCGGATACCGATTGGGCGATCCCGGAGGGGGTTTGCTACTCTTCTCGGGTCGCTGAGCCCCCGTAGCTCAGGGGATAGAGCACCGCCCTCCGGAGGCGGGGGCGCAGGTTCGAATCCTGCCGGGGGCACAACAAAAACCAACGAGAAACGCCCCGGCGCACGCCGGGGCGTTTTCCGTGTGGCAGGTCCTGCCCGGCCGCCGGACGGCCCTTCCGGCTCCGACCACCCACCGGTAACGCCGCGTCGAGGCGCCCCGGCCGCCCCCGGGAGATCCCCAGGTCACAGCCGGCGACCCCGCGCGATCGGGCCCCACGGACGGGGCGTGGGATGCCTTAGTGGCTGCTGAGGGCAGCGTGACGGCATGGTGACGCAGAGCACCGCCATATTGCGGGATTGTTACCCGCGCAGGCCTCCCAGCCCTTGCGAATCGCCTTCGGGTCGGAATACGTTGCCGTCGGCAACAAAAACAGCGAAGGCCATCCCCCCGGAGGCATCCATGACGTTGGCGAGGTGGTACGAGCGATGAGCGACGTGCCCATCCTCCTGGAGATGCGTTCCATCACCAAGGAGTTCCCCGGAGTCAAGGCCCTCTCCGACGTCAACCTGGTGGTGCGCGCCGGCGAGATCCACGCCATCTGCGGTGAGAACGGTGCCGGCAAGTCCACGCTGATGAAGGTCCTCAGCGGGGTCTACCCGTACGGCACGTACGACGGTCAGATCATCTACCAGGGTGCGGAGACCCGCTTCTCCGACATCCGCTCCAGCGAAAACGCCGGGATCGTGATCATCCACCAGGAGCTCGCGCTCATCCCGGACATGTCGATCGCCGAGAACATCTTCCTCGGCAACGAACCCCGCAAGCGCGGCGCGATCGACTGGAAGTCCGCGAACCGGATGGCGCTGGACCTGATGGCCCGGGTCGGCCTGCAGGAGGACCCGGACACCCTGATCAAGGACATCGGGGTCGGCAAGCAGCAGCTCGTGGAGATCGCCAAGGCGTTCGCCAAGGACGTGAAGCTGCTCATCCTGGACGAGCCGACCGCCGCGCTGAACGAGGCCGACTCGCGGCACCTGCTGGACCTGCTCCGCGGTTTCCGCTCGCGCGGCATCACCTCGATCATGATCTCGCACAAGCTGAACGAGATCGAGGCGATCGCCGACCAGATCACCATCCTGCGCGACGGCCGGACCGTGGAGACGCTGGACGTCAAGGCGGACGGCGCCGACGAGGACCGGATCGTGCGGGGCATGGTCGGTCGCGAGCTGAGCAGCCGGTTCCCGGACCACACCCCGAAGATCGGCGAGGTCTTCTTCGAGGTCCGCGACTGGAACGTCCGGCACCCGATCTCCGCCGAGCGGCAGGTCTGCAAGAACGAGAGCTTCGTCGTCCGCCGCGGCGAGATCGTGGGCTTCGCCGGGCTGATGGGCGCGGGCCGCACCGAGCTGGCGATGAGCGTCTTCGGCCGCTCGTACGGGGTGTACGAGTCGGGCACGATCATCAAGGACGGCAAGGAGATCGTGCTGAAGTCGGTGGCGGACGCGATCGCCCACGGGCTCGCGTACGTCAGCGAGGACCGCAAGGCGATCGGCCTCAACCTGCTCGACGACATCAAGGCGTCCACGGTGGCCGCCAAGCTGTCCAAGATCTCGCACCACGGTGTCCTCGACGAGGTGGCGGAGTACAAGGCGGCCGAGGCGTACCGCAAGGAACTGCGGACCAAGGCCCCGACGGTCGACGAGAGCGTCTCCAAGCTCTCGGGCGGCAACCAGCAGAAGGTCGTGCTGGCGAAGTGGATGTTCACGGACCCGGACCTGCTGATCCTCGACGAGCCGACCCGCGGTATCGACGTGGGCGCCAAGTACGAGATCTACGGCATCATCCAGCGGCTCGCCGACCAGGGGAAGGGCGTCGTCGTCATCTCCTCGGAACTGCCTGAGCTGATCGGGCTCTGCGACCGCATCTACACCGTGTTCGAAGGCACCATCACCGGCGAGATCGCCCGGCAGGACGCGGACCCGGAAACCCTCATGAAGCAGATGACCTCGACGAAGAAGATGCAGACACGATGAGCCGACTGAAGGACCTGCAGAAGAACCTCTTCGGAGGCACCACGTCCAACGCCCGTCAGTTCGGGATGATCTTCACCCTGGTGGCGATCATCGTCCTGTTCCAGATCCTGACGGACGGCCTGACGCTGCGATCGGACAACCTGATCGCGCTGTTCAACCAGAACTCGTACATCCTGATCCTGGCCATCGGCATGCTGATGGTGATCGTCGCCGGGCACATCGACCTCTCGGTCGGCTCGATCGCCGCCTTCACCGGCATCCTGGTGGCCAAGTCGATGGCGGAGTGGTCGCTGCCCTGGCCGGTCGCCATCCTGTTCGGCCTGGCGATCGGCGCGATCATCGGCGCCTGGCAGGGCTTCTGGGTGGCCTACATCGGGGTGCCGGCATTCATCGTCACCCTGGCGGGCATGCTGCTGTTCCGCGGCGGCAACCAGTTCATCGGCAACGCGAACACGATCCCGGTGCCCGAGGGCTTCCGGGTGATCGGCTCCGGCTTCCTGCCCGAGGCCGGGCCGGACACCGGCTACAACAACCTGACCCTGCTGCTCGGCCTCGCCGCGTGCGTAGCCGTGGTGTGGCGGGAGTTCCAGGCGCGCAAGACGCGCCGGGAGATGGACGCCGATCCCGCCCCGATGTGGGTCTCGGTGCTGCGGATGGCCGTCATGGTCGGCGCGATCGTCTTCGCCTCGCTGCGCTTCGCCAGCGGCCGGGTCGGCACCAGCTTCCCGGTCTCCGGCATCATCCTGGTGGCGCTGATCCTGATCTACTCCTTCTACACCCGGAACACCGCCGGCGGCCGGCACATCTACGCCGTCGGTGGCAACTCCCGGGCCGCGGAGCTCTCCGGTGTGAAGCTCAAGCGGGTCAACTTCTTCGTCATGATGAACATGGCCGTCCTGGCCGCACTGGCCGGCATGATCTTCGTGGCCCGTTCGGCGGCCTCCGGCCCGCAGGACGGCAACGGCTGGGAGCTGGACGCGATCGCCGCGGTCTTCATCGGTGGCGCGGCCGTCGCCGGCGGCATCGGCACCATCAGCGGCTCGATCGTCGGTGGTCTGGTCATGGCCGTGCTCAACAACGGCCTCCAGCTCCTCGGCGTCGGGACCGACCGGGTCCAGATCATCAAGGGCCTGGTCCTGCTGCTGGCCGTCGCGATCGACGTCTACAACAAGAGCCAGGGACGCTTCTCGGTCATCGGGAGCATCACGCGCTCGTTCCGTCGTGACACACCCACCCCACCCACGTCATCGTCCGACGCGGAGCGCGAGCCCGCCCGGACGGCGGTGTCCGGCTGACGGTCACCAGACCTCTCCCCCGTATCACCTCTCCAGAAGGGTTCTACCCAGTCATGCGTAATCTCATTGGCAAGTCGGTGGCCATCGGTGCCATCGCGGCGCTCGCTCTCACCGCGACCGCCTGCGGCTCCGGCCGCGACGGGGACTCCGGCGGCTCGAAGGGCGACACCAAGGGCTTCGCGGCCGACTCCCTGATCGGCGTCGCCCTGCCGTCGAAGACCTCGGAGAACTGGGTCCTCGCCGGTGACCTGTTCACCAACGGCCTCAAGGAGGCCGGTTTCAAGAGCGACGTGCAGTACGCCGGCGCGTCCACCACGGTCGCCGACCAGCAGGCGCAGATCACCGCCATGGTCACCAAGGGCGCCAAGGTCATCGTCATCGGCGCGACCGACGCCGCGCAGCTGTCGACCCAGGTCGCCGCGGCGCACGCGGCCGGCGCGAAGGTCATCGCGTACGACCGTCTGATCACCAACACGCCGGACCTCGACTACTACGTCGCGTTCGACAACTTCAAGGTCGGCCAGCTCCAGGGCCAGGCCCTGCTGGACGGCATGAAGGCCAAGAAGCCGAACGGCCCGTACAACATCGAGCTCTTCTCCGGCTCGCCGGACGACAACAACGCCGGTGTCTTCTTCAACGGCGCGATGAGCGTGCTCAAGCCGGAGATCGACAAGGGCAACGTCGTCGTCGCCTCGAAGCAGACCGACGTCAAGCAGACCGCCATCCAGGGCTGGAAGGCCGAGGGTGCGCAGGCCCGCATGGACCAGCTGCTGACCTCGACCTACGGCAACAAGGAGCTGGACGGCGTTCTCTCCCCGAACGACACGCTGGCCCGCGCGATCATCACCTCGATCAAGGGCGCCGGCAAGCCGGTCCCGGTCGTCAGCGGCCAGGACTCCGAGGTCGAGTCGGTCAAGTCGATCATGGCTGGCGAGCAGTACATGACGATCAACAAGGACACCCGGAACCTGGTCAAGCAGACCATCGCCATGGTGAAGGCCCTGCAGGCCGGTAACACCCCCGAGGTGAACGACACCAAGTCCTACAACAACGGCAGCAAGGTCGTGGACACCTACCTGCTCCCGCCGGTGGCGGTCACCAAGGCCAACGCGGCCGAGGCGTACGCGAACGACCCGAAGCTCGCGCCGCTCACCAAGTAAGCACCACAGGCTAGTCAGCAACGACGTCGGGTCCCGGAATCCTCCTTCCGGGACCCTTCGTCGTCATGGCGCCCGACAACTGCCGGAAGGAGGCCCGACCGTGGCGACACCCGTACGATCCGGCGTCCCCCGGCCCAGCCGCAACCCGGCGTTCCCGGTGCCGTCGTCGCCCGGCGCCAGCCAGGAGGAGATCCGCCGGCAGAACCTCGGCGCCGTGCTGCGCCACGTCCACGTGCACGGCCCGACCTCCCGGGCCGAGCTGACCACCCGGCTCGGCCTCAACCGCAGCACCATCGGCGCGCTCGCGGCCGACCTCGCCGCCACCGGTCTCGTCACCGAGGAGGCACCGACCACCGCCCGCCGCGCCGGGCGTCCCTCGCTGGTCGTGAGCCCGCGGTCCGAACGGGTCTACGCGCACGCGCTGAGCATCGAGGTGGACCGGCTGCGCGCCGCCCGCATCGGCCTCGGCGGTCGCATTCTCGACCTGCGCGAGGCCGGCCGCCCCTGCGGGATGTCGGCCTTCGACGCCGTCGGCCCGCTGGCCGACCTGGTCCGCGACATGGAACGCTCCGTCGCCACGGATGCGCTCTTCGTCGGCGGCGCGGTCGCCGTCGCCGACACCACCCGCGACCCCGACGGACGGATCCGCATCGGCGGTGCCGACGAGGCGCTCGGCGCGGCGCTCGGGGCCGAGCTCGCCGCCGGCCCGGGCTTCGTCGCCGCCGACATGGCTGACATCGCCGGCCTCGCCGAACACGTCCGCGGCGTGGCGGCGGGCGTCGACGATTTCGTCTACCTGCACGGGGACCTCGGCGTCAGCGCCGGCATCATCATCGGCGGCCGGCTGGTCCGCGGCCACCGGGGGCACAGCGGCAAGGTCGGCCACATGGTGGTCAACCGGGACGGCCTGCCCTGCGGGTGCGGCTCGCGCGGCTGCTGGGAGACCGAGGTCGGCGAGGCGGCGCTGCTGCGGCACGCCGGCCGGGATCCGGCGGAACGGGCCGCGGTCGCCGAGGTCCTGCGGGCCGCCGCCGACGCCGAGCCCACCGCCCGGGCGGCGGTCCAGCAGGTCGCCGACTGGCTCGGCTTCGGCGTGGCCAACCTGGTCAACGTGGTCAACCCGGACAGCGTGGTGTTCGGCGGCTACCTGCGCGAGGTCTACGCCGTCGGCGCGGACACGGTGCGCCGCCGCCTGGACGAGATGGCGCTGCCCGCCTCCCGCGAGCACGTGCGGTTGGAGGCGGCGGCCCTCGGCCGCGACGCGCCCCTGATCGGCGCCGCCGAACTGGCCTTCGACAAGCTGCTGGCCGACCCGCTCAACGCCGGCGTCGCCGGCCAGCCGGGGACCGGTCCGGCCGACGCCCCGGCCTGACCCTCGGCGGCGGCCCTGGTCGGTCGTCGACGGGTTCGGTCCGGACGGTGGCGGTCCTCAGCCACCCTCCCGGCGGGCCCGGGCCGGCGCTTACCCTCGTGCATGGCCTGTACCCGGGCCACCGGGATGGTCCGCCCCTCGGCGACCAGGTCGGCGGGGAGCCGCTGCGGCGCGGGCATCGCCGCGGCCCACGGATCCCGGTCGGCGAGCAGCGCCGGAACGGTCCGCACGGTGAAGTCCGCCGGCGTCACCGCGGGCAGGTCGTCCCAGGCCACCGGGAAGGAGACCGGCAGGCCCGGCCGGATCCGCGGGCTGTACGCGGCCACCACCGTCGCCCCGCCGGCCCGGGTCGGGTCGATGAACACCCGGCCGCCCCGGTCCTCCCGGATGAAGGCGGTGGTGGCGAGCGCCGGGTCGAGCCGCTCGGTGTGCACCGCGAGGGCCCGGGTGGCCGCCGCCGCCTCCTCCGCGGTGGTCTCCCCGACCACCGGTACGAAGACGTGCAGACCCTTGGCGCCGCTGGTCTTGACCGCCCCGGTCAGCCCGACCCCGGCGAGCGCCCGCCGGACCAACTCGGCGGCCCGGACGACCGTGCCGAACGGGCCTCCCTCCGGCGGGTCGAGGTCGAGCACCAGGTAGGTGGGGCGGTCGGGGTGGGTCGCCGTGCCGAGCGTCGGGTGGTACTCGATCGCCCGCTGGTTGGCGAACCAGAGCAGGGTGCGCCGGTCGTCGCAGAGCGCGTACGACACCTGCCGGTGCGACGCCTCCGCCCAGACCGAGGTGCGCCGCACCCACTCCGGGGTGTACTTCGGCAGGTTCTTCTGCATGAACGGGTCCTGCCCGCGCAGCAGCCGGATCACCGAGAGCGGCCGGTCCCGCAGGCCGGGCAGGATCAGGTCCCGCACCGCGTCCAGGTAGTCGACCAGGTCCCGCTTGGTGACGTCCCCGCCGGCGAGCAGCGGTTGGTCCAGGTTGGTCAGTGCGACCCCGTCCCGGGTCTCGTCCGCCCCGCTCATCCGCCCACCTTGCCGTCCGTACCGGTCGGTGGCAACCCGACGCGGCGATCAACCGGCGAACGGGTCGCCGCCGGCGGCCAGCGCGGTCAGCATCGCGGCGGCCCGCTGCCGGGCGGCGGCGTACACGCCGGAGCCGAGACTGACCCGGGCCACCCCGAGCCGGGCCAGCTCCGCCACCCCGGGCGTGCCGGCGCGCAGGAGCACGTTGACCGGGCCGCCGACCGCCGCCACGAACCGCCCGATCAGCTCCGGGTCGGCCAGCACGATCGGGTACACGCAGTCGGCGCCGGCCGCCAGGTAGCGCCGGGCCCGGCGGACCGCCTCGTCGAACCCTGCGGCGTGGTCGGCGGTGGCGTGCAGGAAGACGTCCACCCGGGCGTTGACCACCAGGTCCGGCCCGGCCGCCGCCCGGACGGCCGCGAGCAGCTCGGCCTGTTCGGCCACGTCGCACAGCTGTCCCGTACGCGGGTCGGAATCCTCGAGGTTGAGCCCGGCCGCCCCGGTGGCGAGCAGCCCGTCGACCAGCTTCGCCGGGCGCAGCCCGTACCCGCGCTCCAGGTCGGCGGTGACCGGGACCGGGACGGACCGGACCACCCGGGCCACCGCGGCGAGCATCTCGTCGACCGGGGTGGCCTCGCCGTCGGCGTGGCCGAGCGATTCGGCGACGGCCGCGCTGCTGGTCGCGACCGCCGGGAAGCCGGCGGCGGCGACCGCGCGGGCCGACCCGGCGTCCCAGGCGTTCGGCAGGATCAGCGGGTCGCCGGGGCGGTGCAGGGCGCGCAGGGCGGCCGCGGAGCGGGAGTCGGTCATGGCCCGATTGTCGGCCGGCGGATGGCCCGCCCGTAAGCTCCAATCCCGTGCCGATGGACTGGGCCGATTTCGGCGTCGACCTGCACCTGGAGCTGGACGCGACCGGCGGCCGGCGGGCCGTGCTGGAGCGGGCGTTGCGCGCCGCGATCCGCGACGGCCGGCTGCCGCCATCGACCCGGCTGCCGGCGACCCGGGCGCTCGCCGCCGAGCTGGGCGTCGCCCGGGGTACGGTCAGCGCCGCCTACGACCAGCTGGTCGCCGAGGGCTGGCTGGTGGCCCGGGTCGGCGCGGGCACCGAGGTG
>NZ_JAEVHJ010000140.1:0-15936 GCF_016802855.1 Micromonospora sp. ATA51
GGGCGGGCCATCCGGGCCGGGTTGGCGGCGCAGGCGAGGGTGGGCCGGGGCGTGAACCGGGCATCGTCGACCGGCGCGGCGGCGAACACGTCCAGCGCCGCGTCGAGCTGGGCTAGGTCCTCGGCGAACCCGTCGGGGTCGGCGAAGCGCAGGTCCACCCAGCCGCCGGCGAGCCCGACACCGCTTGCGGCCAGCCGCCGGGCCAGCGCCTCCCCGGTCCCGAGGTAGCCGATCGGCCCGGAGTCCACTCCGGTGTAACCGTCCGCGGCCAGCGACGCGAGCAGCTCGTCCGGTCCGACGAACGGGTCGTCCGCCTGGTAGATGCCGTAGTTGCAGGGGGCTCCGGCCACCCTGGTCCGTGCGGTCAGCGGCACAGTGCGATCACCTCCATGCGGTGGGACTCCAGGACGTGCAGCCCGTCGGCGGCGGGCAGCAGGCACCGGTCACCCCGGACCACCCGGTGGCGGCCGTCGGGGTAGCCGAGCAGCGCGCCGTCCGCGTCGAGGGCGAGCAGTTCGTCACCGAGGCGCAGCAGCAGGGGCGCGTCCGGGCCGGCGGAGACGGCGGTGCGGCCGGCGGCCAGCCCGTGCCGGACCGCCCCGTCGTCGGTCGGGTCGCCGTCGACGAGCACCCAGGTGGTCGGCGCTCCGGGCAGCGCGTCCGCGCCGGGCCGGTGGAAGTCGCTGCCCCCGACGGGTACGACGTCCGGCCGCCACGCCTGCGCCCAGGCCAGCGGCGCTCCCCAGGTGCGGTCCCACCAGCCGGAGTGCCACACCTCGACCAGTGGGGTGCGGACGGTCACCGGTTGCCGCCAGGCGCAGTCCCCGCCCAGCGGGTGGTTGATCGACAGCAGCCCGCCCGCGCGCTCGGCCGCGCCGAGCCACTCGTCGGCGGGCCGGCGGAAGTCGATCCAGCCCACCGGGCCGAACACGTTGGCGTGTCCCCGGTCGGTGGTCACCTCCTGGCCGGGCACCAGCGTGATCCCGTACCGGCGGGCCGACCCGGGCAGCCAGGGGTGGTGGCTGACGGTGTTGTGGTCGGTGACGGCGAGGAAGTCCAGGCCCCGGGAGACGGCGAGGGCGGCCAGCTCGTCGATGGTCTGCGCGCCGTCGCTGTGCACGGTGTGCGTGTGCAGGTCGCCCGCGAGCCACCGGCGGCGTCGACGTCGGGGACCGCCGGGCGGGGCGGGCGTTCCGGCCGCGGCGGCGCGTCGGGTGCGGGGGGTGGCGTCGCTGGGGTGCTGCTGGTGGTGGCGGTGACCTCGAAGTCGAGGCCTTCCGGCGGGACGCGGTGCAGCCGGAGCAGCACCTGCCACTCGCCGGGCTCCAGCTCGCCGGGCAGGTAGCCGGGGGTGGCCCAGTCCGCGGTGATCGTGTACCCGTCGCGGGCGCCGCCGGACCAGCCGCGGAAGCCGGCCGGCCCGACGCAGCCGAGGTCCAGCACCCCCGCGTCGCGGAGGTAGTCCAGCCGGACGGTGAGCGCCGCGGTGCCCGGCGCGACGGTGACCGGCACGGCCCGCAGCACGTCCTCCGCGCGGTCCCGCAGCGTCCACCTGCCCCGGTGGGTGACCATGGTCAGGCGTCCGCCCCGACGCCGGTACGCGGCGCCGGCACTGGTGGCGCCGCCGCGCTCCCGACCAGCTCCCCGTCCCGGTAGACCAGCGAGCGCCCGGGTCGCGGCGCCACCCAGCCGGTGTCGCCCGGCTCCGGCTCCCGTCCCTCCGGCACCACGACCTGCACGCTGGTCGCCGTGCCGTCCTCGGCGGGCAGCACGTCCAGCGACACCAGGGAGAAGCTGCCGAGGTTCTCCACCACGACGACCTGACCGGTCAGCGCGTCGGTGACCGGGTCGGGGGAGTAGTCGAGGTATTCGGGGCGGACGCCGTAGACCAGGTGCTCCCCGTCGGTCACCTCTCCCCGGGCCTCCTCGGGCACCGGCAGGCGCACCCCGGCGACGGCCAGGGCGTCGCCGTCGACCCGGGCCGGGACCAGGTTCATCGGCGTCGAGCCGATGAACCCGGCGACGAAGGTGTTGGCCGGGCGGCGGAACACCTCGGTGGGGGTGCCGACCTGCCGGATCCGGCCGCCCTCCATCACCGCGATCCGGTCGGCCAGGGCCAGCGCCTCGGCCTGGTCGTGGGTGACGAAGACGGTGGTGACGCCCAGCTCGCGTTGCAGCCGCTTGAGGAACGTCCGCGCCTCCAGGCGCAGCCGGGCGTCCAGGTTGGACAGCGGCTCGTCCAGCAGGAACACCTGCGGGTGGCAGGCCATCGCCCGGGCGAGCGCGACCCGCTGTTGCTGGCCGCCGGAGAGCTGGCCGGGTCGGCGGTCCAGCAGCGCCGACAGCCCCAGCTCGTCGGCGGTGGCCGCGGCCTTGTCCTGCCGGGCGGCCTTGCCGACCTTCTTGATCCGCAGCGGGTACGCGATGTTGTCCCGCACGGTCATGTGCGGGAAGAGCGCGTAGTCCTGGAAGACCATCGCCACGTCCCGCTGACCGGGCGGCAGGTTCGTCACGGCCCGCTCGCCGATCCGCACGGTGCCGCCGGAGGCGACCTCCAGCCCGGCGATGGTGCGCAGCAGGGTGGTCTTGCCGCAGCCGGACGGGCCGAGCAGGGCGAAGAACTCGCCGTCGGCGATCTCCAGGTCGAGGGCGTCCAGGGCGCGTACCCCGTTGGGGTAGACCTTGGTCAGTTCGCGCAGGGTGATGGCGGACATCAGCGCTTGATCCCTCCGTGGAAGCGGAATCCGTACCTGCTGCTGACGAAGACGAACATCAGCGCCACCGGCAGCGAGTAGAGCAGTGAGAAGGTGGAGAGCAGTCGCAGGTCGGCCTGGCCGCCCTCGGTGTAGAGGGTGTACATGATCACCGCGGCGGGCGCCTTGTCCGGGCCGCGCAGCAGCAGGAACGGCACCAGGAAGTTGCCCCAGACGTTCGCCACCGCCCACACCCCGACCGTGGCCAGCCCCGGCCGGACGACCGGCACCACGATGTGCCGCATGATCTGCAGCGGGCTGGCCCCGAACACCCGCGCCGACTCCTCGTACGAGGTGGGCGTGGCGTCCATGAAGTCCTTGAGGATGAAGATCGCCGCGGGCAGCAGGCCGCCGGTGAGGATCAGGATGACGCCGAGCCGGGAGTCGATCAGGTGGAGCCGGAACGCCAGCTCGAACAGCGGCACCATGGTGGCCGTGCCGGTGACGATCGACGACAGCAGCAGCAGTCCGTAGAGCAACGCGTCGCGCCCCGGCACCCGGACCCGGCTCAGCGCGTACGCGGCCAGCGCGGCGAAGGTCACCACCAGCAGGGCGGTGCCGCCGGCCAGCCAGACCGAGTTGACCAGCGAGGTCAGCGCGTACGGGTTGTCCAGCAGGGCGCGGAAGTTGTCCAGGGTGAAGTCCGGCAGCGAGGTGCCGATCGTCGGCGTGTCGTCGAACGGCGCGGTGGCCAGCCAGAGCAGCGGCAGCGCGAAGAAGGCGAGCACCAGGCAGAGGAAGACGTACCGGCCGATCCGGGCCAGCATGTGCCGTACGGCGGCCCTCGACCGGTCGGCGGTTCCGGTGCCGTCCGTCGTCGTCGTCACGGTACTCACGGCGCCTCCTGAGTTCGCGACTGCGGGGCTCGCAGGACCGGCTCACTCCTCGCGCTCACGGCGCCTCCTGAGTTCGCGACTGCGGGGCTCGCAGGACCGGCTCACTCCTCGCGCTCACGCCCGCTCCTTCCGCCGGCCCAGCATCCGCAGGTAGACCAGCGCGATGACCAGGTTGATCAGCAGCATGATGAACGAGATGGCCGCGCCGAAGCCCAGCTCGCCGCCGGAGAGCGCCACCTTGTAGACGTAGACCGCCAGCACCTCGGAGCGCTGCTCGGGGCCGCCCGCGGTGATCAGGAACGGGGTGAAGTCGTTGAACGTCCAGAGGCTGATCAGCAGCAGGTTGGTCAGCACGTGGCCGCGGATGCGCGGGAAGACCACGTCGCGCAGCTGCTGCCAGGTGGACGCGCCGGCCAGCCGGGCGGTCTCCAGGTGCGAGCGGGGCACGTTCTCCAGCGCGGCGGCGTAGAGCATCATCGAGAACGCGGTACCCCGCCAGGTGTTGAAGATGACGATCGACAGCATCGGATGGTCGAGCAGCCAGGCCATGCCGGGCGTGCCGAGCAGCGCGTTGAGCGTGCCGGCGTCCCGGTCGAGCAGGGCGATCCAGAGGAAGGCGACGACCGAGCTGGGCAGGATCCACGACAGCAGGACGAACGCCTCGACCACCCGGCGCAGCGGGCCCCGCCGGTCGCGCAGCGCGAAGGCGATGGCGAAGCCGAGGCCGGCCTGGCCGAGCACCGCCGAGCCGAGCACGAACTGCAGGGTCAGCAGCAGCGACGTGCGGAAGCGCTCGTCGGTCAGCGCCCGGGTGTAGTTGTCCAGCCCGACGATCTCCGGGTTGGCCGCGGCCAGGCCGGTGAGCCGGTAGTTGGTGACACCCAGGTAGATCGTCCAGGCGGCCGGCACCACGAGGAAGAGCAGGATCAGCACCATGCTCGGGACGAGGAACCCGGCGGCGCGGGCCCGGCCCAGCCCGGCGGCGTCGGGGGCGGGGGAGGCGCCCGTGTCCGGGCGCGCTCCCCCGACCGTCTCGTCAGGACGAGACGTTACCTGGACCACCGACGATCCCTTCGACCTTCTTCTGGTACGCCGTGGCGGCCTCGTCGACGCTCTTGCCCGACGCCGCGGCGGCGGTCGCCTCCTGCAGTGCCACCGACACCTGCGGGTAGACCGCCAGCGGCGGCCGGTACGCGGTCAGCGGCAGCACCTTCTCGGCGACGAAGTTGAGCATCGGGTCGCCCGCGAGGACCTCCTTGTTGACGTCCATCCGGGAGGTGATCCGCGCCGCCCCGGCGAGCTGCGCCTTGGTGGCCTCCGCCGAGTGCATGAACGCCAGCAGCTCGAACGCCTGGGACGGGTACTTCGAGTTCGGGTTCAGCACGTCGACGCCGCCGCCGGACATGCTCACGAAGTCCTGCCCCCGGATGCCCGCGCCGGGCTGCTTGGCCGGGATCATCGCGTACCCGACGGTGCTGTCCCGGTCGGGCATCTTGGCGATGCCGTCCTTCGGGTTGATGACGCTGCGCCAGAAATAGTCGCCCTCGCCGAGGATGCCGATCTTGCCGGCGGCGAACTCCTCGAAGGACTTGTCCCGACCCTTGGCCTCCTGCTGGAGCTTCGGGTCGCCGAGGCCGCCGCCGTAGACCTTGGTGTAGAAGTCGAGCATGTCCTTGACCGGCTGGTTGGCGCCGGCCCACTTGCCGTCCTTCCAGATCTCGCCGCCGGCGCCGACCAGCAGCGGCAGCGCGCCCTGCATCGCGGTCGCCTCGCCCATCGCGGTGCCGGCGTTGATCTGGATCGGCGTCACCCCGGGCAGCGCCTTGAGCTTGGCGCCGGCGTCGAGGATCTCCTGCCAGCTCTTCGGTTGCCAGTCGGCGGGCAGGCCGGCCTGGGCGAAGAGCTTCTTGTTGTAGTAGAGGACGCGGCCGTCGGTGCCCTGCGGGATGCCGTACCGCTTGTCGTCGAACGTGCCCAGGCCCTGCACGCTCTCCGGGATCTGCGACCAGCCGTCCCACTTCTCGGCCTGGTCACCGGCCACCTCGGACAGCGGCTTGAGGTATCCGGCCTGGGCGAACTCGCCGACCCAGATGCCGTCGACGGACACCACGTCGGCGCCGCCCTTGGAGCGCAGGTCCAGCGCCAGCTTGGTCTTGTACTGCTCGTCGTCGACCCCGCTGGGCACGAACGACACCTTGGCGGTTACCCCCTTGGCCTTCTGGGCTTCGACGAACCGGGGGATCACCCACTTCTCGATCCACTCGGCGCCGGTGGCGTTCTTGCCGCCGGCGATGGCGTTGGCGGCGATGGTGAGGGTGATGTTCTTGGCGTCCTTGCCGGCCGGCTCGTCGCCTCCACCGCAGCCCGTGGCGGTGAGGGTGACGGCGGTGAGCGCGGCGAGCACACCCGTGACGCGTCTCGACGTGACTGACATGGGTTGTTCCCTTCGCAAGGAGAGACTTCGAAGAGACTCGCGGGTCGCCCGCCGGCCGCAGGTCCATGCCGGCGGTGCTTGTCGGCCACAATGTCATGACAGCCTGACGACGTAAATACCTGTCACCGAAATGAGCCGGAAACAGGCGCGTCACCGCTCGGCGACGGTCACCTCCAGCGCGTACCGGGAGGCCCGGTAGATGTGCGCGCCGTGCTCGACGTAGCGGCCCTGGTCGTCGTACGCCGTCCGGGTCATGGTCAGCAGCGGGGCGCCGCGCCGCTCGCCGAGCATCTGCGCCTCCGCCGCGGTCGCGGCCCGGGCGCCGATCCGCTGCTGGGCGCCGCGCACCCGCAGGCCGGCCGCGCGCAGGATCGCGTACAGGCCCCGGCTCTGCAGGCCGTCCAGGGTGAGCCGGACCAGGTCGAGGGGGAGCCAGTTCTGCATCACCGCGAGGGGGCTCCCCGTCGGCGAAGCGCAGCCGGCGCAGGTGCTGCACCTCGCTGCCCGCGGCGACCCCCGAGCGCGGCCGCCACCGGCGCCGGGCAGGCCACGGTGGCCAGTTCGAGCACCGAGGTGGACGGCTGCCGCCCGGCCCGGGCCAGGTCGTCGTGCAGGCTGGTCAGCTCGACCGCGCGGCGCACCTCACCCCGGACCACCTGGGTCCCCACGCCCCGACGGCGGACGATCAGTCCCTTGTCCACCAGGTGCTGGATGGCCTGCCGGACGGTGGGCCGGGACAGTCCCAGCCGGTCGGCGAGCTGCAGCTCGCTGTCCAGCCGGTCGCCCGGTGCCAGGTCACCGCGCTGGATCGCGGCGCTGAACTGCTCGGCGACCTGGAAGTAGAGCGGGACCGGGCTGCTCCGGTCGACCACGATCTCGGGGCCGGTCACGGGGACCTCCTCGTCACGGTTGCCCAGGGGGTCGGGGGCGCGTCGATGGGCGCCACTGTACCGAAGTGGTCACCGAGCGCGCCCGCCGGATGTCAGGACAACACATTGACACAACTCGCGGCCACTGTTACCAATCAGGGACCAGGATCGAGGTGGCGGTCACGCCGTCGCCGGCCCGGACAAAGGACGCCGCATGCTCGATGTGCTCACCATCGGCCGGGTCGGAGTGGACATCTATCCGCTGCAGATCGCCACGCCGCTGGCCGAGGTCGAGACGTTCGGGAAATTTCTCGGCGGCAGTGCCACCAACGTCGCGGTCGCCGCCGCCCGGTACGGGCTGCGCGCCGGGGTGGTCACCCGCACCGGCGCCGACGCCTTCGCCGACTACGTGCACCGGGCGTTGCGGGACTTCGGCGTCGACGACAGCCAGGTGCGACCCGTCGCCGGGCTGCCCACCCCGGTGACGTTCTGCGAGATCTTCCCGCCGGACCACTTCCCGATCTGGTTCTACCGCACCCCCACCGCCCCGGACCTGCAGATCCACCCCGACGAGCTGGACCTCGCCGCCATCGTGGCCGCCCGGGTCCTCTGGATCACCGGCACCGGGCTCTGCCAGCAGCCCAGTCGGGACGCGCACACCACCGCGCTGGCCGCCCGCGGCGGCGCCCGCACACCGTCCTGGACCTCGACTACCGGCCGATGTTCTGGCCCGACCCGGCCGCCGCCACGGCCGCCTACGCCGAGGCGCTGCCCCGGTTCACCGTCGCCGTCGGCAACCTCGACGAGGTCGAGGTGGCGGTCGGCACCCGGGACCCCGAGCAGGCCGCCCGGCTGCTGCTCGACCGCGGGCCGCGGCTGGCCGTGGTCAAGCTCGGCCCGGACGGGGTGCTCGCCAGCACCGCCGAGCGCACGGTCCGGGTGCCGCCGGTGCCGGTGGCGGTGCTCAACGGGCTCGGCGCCGGGGACGCCTTCGGCGGCGCCCTCTGCCTGGGCCTGCTGCGGGACTGGCCACTGGAGCGGACGCTGCGCTTCGCCAACGCCGCGGGCGCCATCGTGGCGTCGCGGCTGGCCTGCTCGTCCGCCATGCCAGACGAGGCCGAGACCGAGGCGCTCGCCGCCCGGGCGGAACCGGCCCCCGCGACGGAAGGAGACCGGTGAGCACCGACTACGAGGCGTTGACCCTCACCCGCGCGCACCGGCCGCAGGCGATCGCCGAGGCGCCGCCGGGCGGACCCGCCGACCCTGGCCGGACCACGGCGACCGCTCTTCCTCATCGCCGCCGACCACCCGGCCCGGGGCGCCCTCGGCGTCCGGGACCGGCCGATGGCCATGGCCGGGCGGGCCGACCTGCTCGACCGGCTACGACTCGCGCTGTCCCGGCCCGGGGTCGACGGGGTGCTCGGCACCCCGGACGTCCTGGAGGACCTGCTGCTGCTCGGCGCGCTGGAGGACCGGCTGGCAATCGGCTCGATGAACCGCGGTGGCCTGTTCGGCGCCGCGTTCGAGCTGGACGACCGGTTCACCGCGTACGACGCCGACAGCATCGCCGCGATGGGCTACGACGGCGGCAAGATGCTCTGCCGGATCGACCCGGCCGACCACGGCACGGCCTCCACGCTGCAGGCCTGCGCCCGGGCGGTCAGCGCCCTCGCCGCGCACCGCACGGTGGCGCTGGTGGAGCCGATGTGGGTGGGGCGCACCGACGGGCGGGTCCACGTCGACCTGACGCCCGAGGCGGTGATCAAGAGCGTGAGCGTCGGGCAGGCACTCGGCACGACCTCGGCGTACACCTGGTTGAAGCTGCCGGCGATCGACGAGATGGACCGGGTGATGGCCGCGACCACCCTGCCCGTCCTGCTGCTCGGCGGCGACCCGACGGAGGCCCCCGACGTGGTCTACGCCCGCTGGCAGCGGGCGCTGCGCCAACCCGGCGTCCGCGGGCTGGTGGTCGGCCGGGCGCTGCTCTACCCGCCGGGCGACGACGTGGCCGCCGCGGTCGACCTGGCCCACTCGCTGCTGCCGACGCGGCAGGAAGCATGACCGGGGAGCTGCACCTGCCCTGGGGTACGACGGCCCGACCGCCCTGGGCGCTCGAGCTGACCCCCGCACGGGCCGGCTGGATGTACGCGGGACTGCGGATGCTGGACCTGCCCGCCGGCGGCGTGGTCACCTTCGCCACCGGCGACGAGGAGATGCTGGTCCTGCCGCTGGCCGGGGCCGCCACCGTCCGCTGCGACGGGCTGCGTATGGAGCTGGCCGGTCGTGCCTCGGTCTTCGCCGCGGTCACCGACTTCGCCTATCTGCCCCGGGACGCGACGGTGACGGTCCGGGGCGAGGGGCGCTTCGCGCTGCCGTCGGCCCGGGCCACCCGCCGGCTGTCGCCGCGCTACGGCGCGGCCCGGGACGTGCCGGTGGAGCTGCGCGGCGCCGGGCCGGCCAGCCGGCAGGTCAACAACTTCTGCGCCCCGGAGGCCTTCGACTGCGACCGGCTGGTCGCTGTGGAGGTGCTCACCCCCGGCGGCAACTGGTCGTCCTACCCGCCGCACAAGCACGAGGACGACCGGGTCCACGACGGCGGCCGGGTCGAGGCGGCGCTGGAGGAGATCTACTACTTCGAGGTGTCCGGGGCGGCGCCGGGCGACGACGGGGGACCGGTCGGCTACCAGCGGGTGTACGGCACCGACCGGCGGCCGATCGACGTCCTCGCCGAGGTGGGCAGCGGCGACCTGGTGCTCGTCCCGTACGGCTACCACGGCCCGTCGATGGCCCCGCCCGGCTACCACCTCTACTACCTCAACGTCCTGGCCGGCCCCGGCCCGGACCGCACCATGGCGTGTGTGGACGACCCACGACACGGCTGGATCCGGGGCAGCTGGGCCGACCAGCGGGTCGACCCGCGGCTGCCGCTGACCGGCCGGCCCGGGGAGGCGACTGATGCGCAGGCTCACGGTGGCGCAGGCCCTGGTGGCGTTCCTCGCCCGGCAGTGGTCCGAACGCGACGGCCGGCGGCGCCGGCTGATCCCCGCCTGCTTCGGCATCTTCGGCCACGGCAACGTCGCCGGGCTCGGCGAGGCCCTCGCCGGCGCCGCCGCCGCGGGCGTCGACCTGCCGTACCGGTTGTGCCGCAACGAGCAGGGCATGGTGCACACCGCCGCCGCGTACGCCCGGATGACCGACCGGCTCAGCACCCTGGCCTGCACCACCTCCATCGGCCCGGGCGCGACCAACCTGGTCACCGGAGCCGCCGGCGCGACCATCAACCGGCTGCCGGTGCTGCTGCTGCCCGGCGACATCTTCGCCACCCGGGCGGCCAACCCGGTGCTGCAGGAGCTCGAGGACACCCGCTCCTACGACGTGAGCGTCACCGACGCGCTGCGCCCAGTCTCCCGCTACTGGGACCGGATCAACCGGCCCGAACAGCTGCCGGCGGCGCTGCTGGCCGCCATGCGGGTGCTCACCGACCCGGTGGAGACCGGCGCGGTCACTCTCGCCCTGCCGCAGGACGTGCAGGCCGAGGCGTACGACTGGCCGGAGGAGCTGTTCGCCGACCGCGTCTGGCACGTGCCGCGCCCCCGCCCCGACGAGGGGGCCGTCCAGCGGGCCGCCCGGATCGTCACCGCGGCCCACCGGCCGGTCCTGGTGGCCGGCGGCGGCGTCATCTACAGCGGCGCGCCGGACACGCTGCGCCACTTCGCCGAGCGGCACGGCGTGCCGGTGGTGGAGACCCAGGCGGGCAAGGGCGCCCTGCCCCACGACCATCCCCTCGCCGCGGGCGCGGTCGGGGTCACCGGCACCGCCGCGGCCAACGAACTCGCCGCGAACGCCGATGTGGTGATCGGCGTCGGCACCCGGTACAGCGACTTCACCACCGCCTCCGGCACCCTCTTCGGCGACGCCCGGTTCGTCAACCTCAACATCACCGGCTTCGACGCCGCCAAGCTGTCCGGCGTCCAGGTCGTCGGGGACGCGCGGGAGAGCCTGACCGCGCTGAGCGCGGCCTGCGCCGACTGGGCGACGCCGGCCGCGTACCGGTCGACGGTCGCGGACCTGGGCGCCCGGTGGGCGGCCGTGGTGGACCGCGCCCGGCACGCCGACCCGCAGGCGCGCCGACCCAGGCGGCGGTCATCGGCGCGGTCAACGACGCCGCCGGCCCCCGCGACGTGGTGGTCTGCGCGGCCGGGTCGATGCCCGGTGACCTGCACAAGCTGTGGCGCAGCGCCGACCCCAAGGCCTACCACGTCGAGTACGGCTACTCGTGCATGGGCTACGAGATCGCCGGTGGGATCGGGGTGAAGCTGGCCGCGCCCGACCGGGAGGTCTTCGTGCTGGTCGGTGACGGTTCCTACCTGATGCTGCCGAGCGAACTGGTCACCGCGGTGGCCGAGGGCGTCAAGCTGGTCGTGGTGCTGGTCGACAACCAGGGGTTCGCCTCGATCGGGCGGCTGTCGGAGAGCGTCGGCGCGCAGCGGCTCGGCACCGCCTACCGCGACCGCGCCGGTGCGCCGCTGCCGGTCGACCTCGCGGCGAACGCGGCGAGCCTCGGCGCGGAGGTGATCCGGGCGACCACCATGGCCGAGCTGCGGGGCGGGTCTGGACGCGGCGAGGGCGGCGCACCGCACGACGGTCGTGCACGTGTCGACGGACCCGATGGAGGCCGGGCCGGACGGCGGCGCGTGGTGGGATGTGCCCGTCGCCGAGGTCTCGGCCACCGCGGCGGCGCAGACGGCCCGGGCCGCGTACGAGGCGGGGCGCAAGGCGCGCCGCGCGCACCTGCACCCGTCCTGACCCACGTCGCCGGGGGCCACCGCGGACCCGGTGTCCTCGGTACACTGCCGCGATGCACCGGTCCCGGGTCCACGCCCTGATCATCGACGTGCCGCGGGCCGCCGCGGCGCAGGCCGCCGACTTCTGGGCCGCCGCGCTCGGTGCCCCGCCTCGGCACCTCGCCGACGAGCCGGAGTTCACCAACCTGCCGGACGTCGTGCCCGACCTGGTCACCGCGATCCAGGCGGTCGACGACGCGCCGCGCTACCACCTCGACATCGAGACCGACGACGTGCAGGCCGAGGTGGACCGGCTGCGCGGGCTCGGTGCCACGCCGGTGTCCCGGTGGCAGGAGTGCCACGTGCTGCGTGCCCCCACCGGCCACCTGCTCTGCGTCATCCCGGTCGTCGGCGACCCGGCGGGGTTCGCGGCGACCGCCCGGCGCTGGGACTGATCGTCCGACGGGCGACGCCCCGACCGCCGGGACGGCGGCCGGGGCGTCCACAGGGTCGGGTCATCCGGTGTACGGCAGGGTGACCTTCGACCGGTTGCCGGTGCCGAGGCTGGTCGGCGTGCTGCCGATCGCGTTCCAGACCTCGACCTTCACCGTGCCGCCGGCCAGGTTCCCGAGCGTGCCCGCGGCCGAGTACAGGCCCTTGGTCTCGGTGTAGTGCTCCCAGCCGTCGACCGGGTCGGTGGCGAAGTAGTGGTACGTCTCCACCCGGTCGAAGGTGCCGTCGCCGGTCAGGTCGTAGGAGACCCGGACGTGGGTGCCGTCGCCCACCCCGGTGCCGGCGTCGAAGAACAGGTCGAACCGGGTCTGCCCGCCGGAGTACGTCGCGGTGACCCCGGTGGCGGTGTAGACCAGCGGGTTGTGCGGCGTACCCACCCAGTTGCCGTTGGCGGCGGCGACGGTCGCTGTGCCCGCGACCCCGGCGGTGCCGGACAGCTGGCTGGTGCCCTGTAGGTACAGGTTCGCGGCGAAGCCGGTCGGCGGCGGGGTGGTGGTGGGCGCCGTCCCGGTGTACGGCAGCACGACCTGCGACTGGTTGCCGATGCCCAGGCTGGTCGCCGCGCCACCGATGGCGTTCCAGACCTCGACCTTCACCGTGCCGCCGGCCAGATTCCCCAGCGTGCCGGCGGCCGACTTCAGCCCCTGCGTCTGCCGGTAGTGCTCGACCCCGATGACCGGGTCGGTGGCGAAGTACTGGTACGTCTCCACCCGGTCGAAGCTGCCGTCGCCGGTCAGGTCGTACGACACGCGGGACTGCACCCCGTTGCCCACCGCTGTGCCCGCGTCGACCGCCAGGTCGAAGCCGGTGGCGCCGCCGGTGTAGGTGCCGGTCAGCCCCGTGGCGGTGAACACCTGCGGGTTGGTCGGCGTGCCGTCGTGGGTGCCGTTGGCCGCGGCCACCGACACCGTGCCGGCCGCACCGGCCGTGCCACCCAGCGCCCCGCCGGAGAGCAGGTACTGCGTCGGGCTGAGCGGCTGCCCCGGCGGGGTGGTGGGCGATGGCGACGGGCTCGGGCTGGTCGGGGTCGGGCTCGGGCTGGTCGTCGTCGGCGGGCCGGTGGGGACGACCACGCCGCCGGTGGCGTTGCCGCCGCTCCAGGTCAGCGCCCCGGAAGTGGCGGTCTTCCCGGCCGGGACGACCAGCTTCGTACCGTCGGAGAAGGTCACCGTCAGCGGCGCGGCGGTAATGTTCGACGCCACGTAGGTGCGCGCGCCGCCCTTGGCGAACACCTTCGCCAGCGGGTGGCTGGCGGTGACGGTGGTGTCCACGGTGCCGAGCGCGGCCAGGTTGCGGATCCAGTGGAAGGTGTGCGCCTTGCTCTCGCCCTCCTCGCTGGTGAAGGTGCTGTTCGCCCGGAAGTTCGACAGCGCCCGGTCGCCGTCACCGAGGGCCAGGAACTCCCAGATCACGTCCTGCCAGACAGTTGGCGGTCCGCCGTTGTTGGTGACCAGCTCGTTGTAGTTGGCGGTCACGTAGGCCGGGTCGTCGCCCAGGTAGAAGTGACCGCCGGTGATCGGCAGCATGTTGATGCCCTGGATCATCTCCGGGTCCGCGGAGAACCAGGTGGAGTACGACGCGCCGTCGCCCCAGACCATGCCGACGGTCCGGTGACCGAAGGCGGAGGGGAAGTTCGCGTCGCGCACGTCGAACCAGTACTCGGAGATCGCCGCGGACTGGGTGGTCCAGATGTAGACACCGGCGTCCCGGACGGCGGTGTCGCCGGTCGCCTGGCCCCACTGGATCAGGGCGTTGGCGAAGTTCATCCCCTCCGACGAGGACTCCTGGTTGTTGCCGGCGAAGAAGGCGGCGTGCCCGGAGGCCCAGTCGTGGCCGGCGTAGATGTCGAAGTCCCGCAGGTAGGGGAACCGGGCGTCGGCGCGGTCGTAGTTGTTGGCGTCGCGGACCAGCAGGTCGACCATGCCGCCGTACTGGGCGTCGGCGGCCCAGGCGGGGTCGAACTTGGCGACGGTCGCGGCGGCGGCGACGAGGTAGCCGTAGTGGAAGTGGTGGTCGTTGAGGTCCTCGTCGGAGAGGTACGAGGCGGGGTAGCCGATCAGCGTGCCCCAGTTCCGGTCGTAGTAGAAGAGCTGGCCGGTCTCCCCGGAGCCGGCGGTCAGCCAGTTGGTGAGCCGGGTCTTCATGGCGTTCACCGCCGCGTTGCGCACGGTGGTGAGGCCGAGTTGGTCGGCGATCTCGGCGATGCGCGCGGCCCGGCCGAGGCCCTTGCCCGCCCAGTAGGTGTCCTGGCCGCTGACCCCCTCCGGGTTGGCCAGTTCGGCGTTGAGGTGGTTGGTGACGGTGGTCAGGTCGGCGCCGGAGGAGTCGCCCACCGCGGGCACCTCCGGCAGCACGCCGGTGTACCTCATGCTGGTGGTGAAGGACGAGACGCCGGTGAGCGTGCGCATGGCGCCGCGCGGCGAGACGTACGTCGGGGTGATCGGGGTGCCGCCGGCGAGGCTGCGCCACTGGTGCGGGTAGAGCGACACCACGGTCCTCGTCTCGGTGCCCTCGCGCTGGGTGGTGGTGAACGCGTACGTGGTGCGTACCGTGCCGGTGGCCGGGTCGTACGCGTAGGTCATCCTGGTGCCGGTGACGTGCGCGTGGGCGTACCTGCCGTATTCGGCGGCGAGGGCGGCCTTGTCGGCGCCGCCGGGCAGGACGGCGACGGAGAAGTAGCCCTTGCCGCCCAGCGTGGAGCTGATGCCCGTGCCGGCCACGGTCCAGCTCGCGCCGGTCGGCGCGTACGCCACGTAGTCGTGGCCGCGGACGGTGAAGCCGATCATCGCGCCGGAGTTGGCCCAGACGGTGGGCGCCGCGGCGGCGGTGATCTGCGCGTTGCCGCCGGTGATCCGGTAGTAGCTGAACGGCAGGCCGTGGCCGATGGTGGCTCGCATGGTGCGCGCGCCGTCGGTCCAGTCCGCGGTGACCGTCCAGTCGGTCCAGTCGGCGGCCTTGACGACCGGGGCGCCGAGCCCGGCCACCCCGACCCGGATGTCCTCGGTGTACGGGAAGTGGTATTCGCCGACCCCGGTGGCGGTGCCGCTGATCGCCGGTGTGGTGGTGTACGACAGGCCGAGCCCGTTGGTCTCCGCGTGGTACGCGAGCGGGTGGGCGTGCAGGTTCTCGCTGGTGGCGCAGTTGTTGCGCTTCCAGAGCAGCGACGACCACCAGTCGTTGGTCGGGATCGCGCCGGTGGGGGCGTCGGCGGTGACGAAGAGGCGCGGGTTGGTGCTGATCTCGCCGCAGCCCTTGGGCAGCGCGGTGCCGGGCGGGCGGGTCTCGGTGAAGCTGCCGGCGCCGACGGTGCCCGCCTCGGCGGTGCCGCCGCCGAGCACGACGACGCCGAGGCCGCCCGCGGCGAGGAGAGCGGCGGTGGCGAGGGCCAGGGCGCGGACGCCGCCGCGGCGCCGTCCGACGGGGGCCGGGACGGGTGTCGGCCCAGGACGGTCGCCCGGGGAGACGTCCCGGAGGGGGAGGGTCATGGGGTTCCCCTTCGCAATCAGGGATCGGGGCACGGGGTGTGCGGCAGGGAGCCGAGAGAGCGCTCTCTTGAGGAGCGAGGTTAGGTATTGGTTACATCCCCGTCAATGGCTTGTTACGCCAGAGAACGCTCTCCAGGGCTTGCTCGCCGCCTGCCCGCGCGATGGTGGGAGCTCCGCTCGGCCGGTACCGGGTCAAAGGGACAACGCTGGTACGCCTGGGCGTGGATCGCCACCGCCTCACCGCGGCATCACCTGCTCGTGC
>NZ_JAEVHJ010000141.1:0-15884 GCF_016802855.1 Micromonospora sp. ATA51
CGCCCTCGACGGCGCCGCCCTCGGCGCCCGGGCGGCCGCCAAGCGCGTGCCGCCGCCGACCCGGTGGAGCTGCCGCCGGGCCGGTACGAGGTGGTGCTCGAACCGGCGCCGTCGCCGACCTGTTGCAGAACCTGGCGTGGTACGGCTTCAACGGCAAGCGGTACGCGGAGCGGCAGTCCTTCGCCGAGCCGGGCGTCGCCCAGTTCGACCCCGCGGTGACCCTGGTCGACGACCCGCTGCACGGCTCGGCCCTCCCGTACGACCCGGAGGGGACCGCCCGGCGGGCGCTGACCCTGGTGGACGGGGGCGTCACCCGGGCCATGGCACACGATCGGCGCAGCGGCGCGCAGGCGGGCACCGGTTCCACCGGTCACGGCGGCCCGGGCAGCACCACGTTCGGCCCGCTCCCCCACAACCTCCGCCTCCTCGCCACGCATGGCGACGGCGGGCCGGCCGCCGGCGTCCCGGTCGCGGACGTCGGCGCGGTGGCCGACCCGGACACCGCCGCGCTGGCCGCCGGGGTGAAGCGGGGGCTGCTGGTCAGCGACTTCTGGTACACCCGGGTGCTCGACCCGAAGCGCCTGGTGATCACCGGCCTGACCCGCAACGGGGTCTGGCTGGTCGAGGACGCCGTGCCGACCCGGGCGGTCCGCGACTTCCGCTTCACCGAGTCGTACCCGCGGGCGCTCGGCCCGGGCGCGGTGCTCGGCCTCGGCCGGCGGCCGGTGCGGCAACCGGACCGGGTGGACGGCGTGTGGTGGGAAGCGCCGCCAGTGCGCCTGGCCGCCTGGAACTTCACCGGCGGCGCCTCGGGCTGACCACGCCGGACGATCTTTCCTAACAGCCGGACATCGATCGTGCTCCGGCTCTTTCCAAGCTGGGGGACACACGGGACACTGCGTTGCGCGGCCGGGCCGCGAAGATCGGCGTAACGTGTGTCACTTAGCTGCGCCGGTACGCCGGTGCGGTCGCCTGCGTGCGCAAGACGTGGCAGTGGACGCGGTCTCGCCGGTCCGCTGACCGGTACGACTGATCCGCCGCCCGCGAGGGCCCCGTCAGGGAGACGACTCGAATGACATCAACGGCAACGAGGCCGCGGGGGGCGCGGGCACGCGCCGCGATCGCGGCGAAGACGTTGCGGACCGACCGCTGGTGGTTCCAGCCACTGATCACCGTCATCGGGCTCAGCGCCTGGGTCGCGTACGCGACGGTCCGGGTCTTCATGCACAAGTGGTACTGGGTGGACGCGTACCACTACCTGACCCCGTTCTACTCCCCGTGCGTGACGGACCGGTGCGTCGAGGGCTCCTCGCACTTCGGCAGCTTCCTGCCCGGCTGGTGGATCATCCCGGACGCGGCGTTGACCCTGCCGTTCCTGCTGCTGTTCCGGTTGACCTGCTACTACTACCGCAAGGCGTACTACCGGTCGTTCTGGCTGTCGCCGCCGGCCTGCGCCGTCCCCGACGGGCACGAGTCGTACGGCGGGGAGACCCGGTTCCCGCTGCTCGGCCAGAACCTGCACCGCTACTTCTTCTACGCCGCCGCGATCATCTCGCTGATCAACACGTACGACGCGATCTACGCCTTCCACTCGCCGAAGGGCTTCGGCTTCGGCTTCGGCAACCTGATCCTGCTGGCCAACGTGGTGATGCTCTGGGCGTACACCATCTCCTGCCACTCCTGCCGGCACATCATCGGCGGGCGACTCAAGCACTTCTCCAAGCACCCGGTGCGGTACAAGGCCTGGACGTTCATCTCCTGGCTGAACGTCCGGCACATGCAGCTCGCCTGGATCACCCTCGGCACCCTGGCGCTCACCGACTTCTACGTCATGGCGGTGGGGGCCGGCTGGTTCAACGACCTGCGGTTCATCAACTAGAGGCCCTGGACATGACTGAGACGCGAATCGAACGACACCACTACGACGTCGTCGTGATCGGGGCCGGCGGCGCCGGCCTGCGGGCGGCGATCGAGGCCCGACTGGCCGGCAAGAAGACGGCGATCATCTCCAAGTCGCTCTTCGGCAAGGCCCACACGGTGATGGCCGAGGGCGGCGCGGCGGCCGCGATGGGGAACGTGAACAGCCGGGACAACTGGCAGGTGCACTTCCGCGACACCATGCGCGGCGGCAAGTTCCTCAACAACTTCAGGATGGCCGAGCTGCACGCGAAGGAGTCGCCGCAGCGGATCTGGGAGCTGGAGACGTACGGGGCGCTCTTCGACCGCACCAAGGACGGGAAGATCTCGCAGCGCAACTTCGGTGGCCACGAGTACCCCCGCCTGGCGCACGTCGGTGACCGGACCGGCCTGGAGCTGATCCGTACCCTCCAGCAGAAGATCGTCTCCCTGCAGCAGGAGGACAAGCGCGACCTCGGCGACTACGAGGCCCGGATCAAGGTCTTCGCCGAGACCACCATCACCGAGCTGCTGCTCGACGGCGAGCGGGTGGCCGGCGCGTTCGGCTACTACCGGGAGTCCGGCGAGTTCATCCTGTTCGAGGCACCCGCGGTGGTCCTCGCCACCGGCGGCGTCGGCCGGTCCTACAAGGTCACCTCGAACTCCTGGGAGTACACGGGAGACGGTCACGCTCTCGCCCTGCGCGCCGGGGCCACTCTGATCAACATGGAGTTCCTCCAGTTCCACCCGACCGGCATGGTCTGGCCCGTGTCGGTGAAGGGCATCCTGGTCACCGAGTCGGTGCGTGGCGACGGCGGCGTGCTGAAGAACTCCGACGGCAAGCGGTTCATGTTCGACTACGTCCCCGACGTCTTCCGCAAGCAGTACGCGGACAACGAGGAGGAGGCGGACCGCTGGTACAAGGACCCGGACAACAACCGGCGTCCGCCGGAGCTGCTGCCCCGCGACGAGGTCGCCCGCGCGATCAACAGCGAGGTCAAGGCCGGTCGCGGTACGCCGGCCGGCGGCGTCTACCTGGACATCGCCTCCCGGCTGCCGGCCGAGGAGATCCGCCGCCGGCTGCCGTCGATGTACCACCAGTTCAAGGAGCTGGCCGACGTCGACATCACCAGGGAGCCGATGGAGGTCGGCCCGACCTGTCACTACGTGATGGGTGGCGTCGAGGTGGACCCGGACAGCGGTGCCGCGTTCGGCGCCGTGCGCGGGCTCTTCGCCGCCGGTGAGGTCTCCGGCGGCATGCACGGCTCGAACCGGCTCGGCGGCAACTCGCTGTCCGACCTGCTGGTCTTCGGCAAGCGGGCGGGCGGCCACGCCGCCTCGTACGCCGACCAGTTGACCTCGCGCCCGAAGGTGCCGGTCGCGGCCGTGGAGACCGCGGTGGAGACGGCGCTGGCGCCGCTGCAGCGGGACACCGGGGAGAGCCCGTACACCCTCCAGCAGGACCTCCAGGCGGTGATGGGGGATCTGGTCGGCATCATCCGGCGGGAGGGTGAGCTGGTCGACGCGTTGGGCAGGCTGGCGGAGCTGCGCGAGCGGGTGGCGAAGGTGAGCGCGGCCGGCGGCCGGCGCTACAACCCGGGCTGGCACCTGGCGCTGGACCTGCGCAACATGCTGGTGGTCTCGGAGTGCACCGCGAAGGCGGCGCTGGAGCGGCAGGAGTCGCGCGGCGGGCACACCCGGGAGGACCACCCGGCGATGGACCCGAAGTGGCGGCGGGTCAACCTGGTCTGCTCGCTGGACGGCGACACGGTCCGGCTGACCCACAAGCCGCTGCCGAAGATGCGGGGCGAGCTGATCAGCCTCTTCGACCGCGCCGAGCTGTCCAAGTACCTGACCGACGAGGAGCTCGCCGAGTTCGACGCCCTCGCGCAGAAGGAGAGCTGACGAAATGGGTGAGCAGAAATCCCAGGCGGCCGGCAAGCCGGGCGCGAAGCGACAGTTCCGCATCTGGCGGGGCGACGAGACCGGCGGCGACCTGCAGGACTACACGGTCGAGGTGAACGAGGGCGAGGTGGTCCTCGACGTCATCCACCGGCTCCAGGCCACCGACGCGCCCGACCTGGCCTGCCGGTGGAACTGCAAGGCCGGCAAGTGCGGCTCCTGCTCGATGGAGATCAACGGCAAGCCGCGGCTGAGCTGTATGACCCGGATGTCGACGTTCGAGGAGACCGAGACGGTCACCGTCACGCCGCTGCGGACCTTCCCCGTCATCCGGGACCTGGTCACGGACGTCTCGTTCAACTACGAGAAGGCCCGGGAGACCCCGGCCTTCGCGCCGCCGGCCGACGTCGCCCCGGGCGACTACCGGATGCAGCAGGTGGACGTCGAGCGCTCGCAGGAGTTCCGCAAGTGCATCGAGTGCTTCCTGTGCCAGAACGTCTGCCACGTGATCCGCGACCACGAGGAGAACAAGCAGGCGTTCTCCGGTCCGCGGTTCTTCATCCGGGCCGCGGAGCTGGACATGCACCCGCTCGACGCGAAGACCGACCGCAAGGAGTACGCGCAGGCCGAGCAGGGTCTGGGCTTCTGCAACATCACCAAGTGCTGCACCGAGGTCTGTCCCGAGCACATCAAGATCACGGACAACGGGATCATCCCCATGAAGGAGCGGGTCGTCGACCGCAGGTACGATCCCCTCGTGTGGCTTGGTAGCAAGATCTTCCGGAGGGGTCAGGTGCCTCAGACCTTCGTAACCAGCGCGCAGCAGAGCGGCGCGGCGCATTCCGCTGCCGCCCATGGCGGCGTGCACTCGCACGCGGGCGGCTCGCACGACCCGCGCCATGAGGCGGAGGCGCAGAAGGGCGTCAACTGGCACCGCCAGGTGCCGCACCCGACCGCCGCGCCCGTCGACGCCAACGGCAGGCTGCCGCTGACGGAGCTGACCTTCGACCGGGCGGCGGCGCCGTCGCCGTTCGGCGACGACGTCACCTTCCCGCTGCCGCCCGAGCACCTCAACTTCGCTCACCCGAGCCAGGACGAGCCGAAGCACTGAGCACGACGACAACAACGAAGACGGGGGCCGCGGCGACTTGCCGCCGGCCCCCGTCCCGTTTTCGCCTCCGTGTCCGCTTCCGCGGTCAGCCGGCGGCGAGCAGCGGGCGGAGGGCGGCGACGATCGGGGCGTCGGCGGGGAGCCAGGCGACGGAGTCGAGTTCGCTGGCGGTGAGCCAGCGCAGCTCGGAGTGTTCCAGCGCCTTCGGTTGGTCGCCGTGGAGCAGCCGGGCCGTGTACACCTTGAGCACCGAGCGACCGTGCGCCATCCGGACGTCGCGGCCGACCCGGTCGCCGATCTTCACGCGTACGGCGAGTTCCTCGACGCACTCCCGGACCAGGGCGGCGGTCTCGCTCTCGCCCGGCTCGACCTTGCCGCCGGGGAACTCCCACCGGCCGGCGACCTCGGGGGGCGCGGAGCGCGCGCAGGCCAGGACCCGCCCGTCGGCGATGATCGCCGCTCCGACGACCACCTTCGGCTCGCGCCGGTCGGGCTGTCCGTATCCGCTTACCCGTTCGGTCCGCACGGGCGTCCAGCGTGCCAGATCAATCGGCGGTTTGGGTACCGGAGTCGGCCGTCAGGCCAACAGAACACGGAAGTGTGGGCGTGGACACACCATGTGTGCGACGACAGACTAGAGGTCGTCTACGAGGACACGGGATGGCGGCGATTTGGCCACAAGCCGGCAACGACGCCTGGGAGGTGCGGTGATGCGTGTGCTGTTCAGCGGCCGAGCAAAGCACGACTACCTCAGCGACGCGCTCACCCTGCTGTCCGGGTGGACCCGCGAGGGCGAGCAGATCCGCCGGACCATGGTCCTCGACGACACCCAGCACGCGGCCCTGACCGAACGGGTCAAGGTGGTGGCCGACGCGCTGCGCCTGCGCCCCGAGATCAGCCGCCGCGCCGACCAGACCCAGATCCGGGTCGGCACGGCGACGGCGAGCCGCTGACCGAGGGCGAGGTCCTGCTGGCCGCCCGCATCGAGGACGCCTTCCGCGCGGTCACCGACATCCGCTCCTGACCCACCAGGTCACTCCGGAGCCCCGCCGCGAATCCGTCGATGCGCGGCGGGGCTCCTCTGCTGTCCGTCGGCTGTTGGCGCGCCCTGCCTACCGTGGGACGCATGGTGAACGCGACGTACGACCGTAAGGAACAGTTCCAGCAGATCCAGAGTGGGCTCCTGGACGGCGAACAGATCATCGCCGTCTACGACGCGGTGGGCACGGGCACCGGCTTCATCGGCCTGACCGACCGCCGGGTGATCATCCAGGACCGGTCGTTCGTCGGTAAGCGGCACGCCATCACCAGCATCCCGTACTCGAAGATCACCAGCGTCAGCGTGGTCAGCAACAAGTCGTGGGGCGGGTCGTTCTTCTCCACCGGCGCGATCGCCATCCACGTCGGTACGCACACCTACGAGGTCGAGTTCCGGGGCGCGCAGAAGAGCCACCACGTGCACAACGTGATCCTGCACCACATCTCCTGACCCCTATCCTGATCAGTCATGGCGGATCTCCACGCGCAGCGGCGGCAGGACGTCGACCGCGTCATGGCCGATGTGGACCACTGCATGGACCGGCGCCTCGCGGCCGTCTACGACGCGGAGAACCGGTGGGGCCGCGACGACGACTTCTTTCTCACGGCGGTCGACCAGACCCCGGCGGCCCGGGTGCTCGACCTCGGCTGCGGCACGGGCCGCCTCACCCTGGCGCTGGCCGCCGCCGGCCACACCGTCACCGGCGTCGACCCGCACTGCGCGTCCCTCGACGCCGCCCGGGCCAAGCCGGGCGCCGACCGGATCACCTGGATCGAGGGCACCGCCGAGGTCCTGCCGGACGCGGCGTACGACGTCGCGGTGCTGACCAGCCACGTGGCGCAGGAGATCCGCGCGGAGGACGACTGGCGGCGGACGCTCGCCCACCTGCGCCGGGCGCTGGTGCCCGGCGGCCGGCTGGTCTTCGACTCCCGCGACCCGGCGGCCCGCCGGTGGGAGCGCTGGAACCCCCGGGACTCCCGGCGCCGCCTGACGCTGCCGAACGGCACAGTGGTCGACGCCTGGACCGAGCTGACCGAGGTACGCGCCGGCCTGGTCAGCTTCGTTCACCACTACCTCCTGCCCGACGGCGACGAGCTGCGCAGCCCGGGGACGTTGCGCTTCCGGACCGAGGCGGAACTGCGGACGGCCCTGGCCGCCGCCGGCTTCGCGGTCGAGCGGATCCACGGCGGATGGGGCCGGGAGCCGGTGGGCGCGAACGACGACGGAGAACTGATCGTCATGGCCCGCGCCGCCGACTGACCGGGCCGGCGGGCGGCGTCAGCGGCGGTAGGCCAGCTCGAAGTCGAGCGTCCAGTCGACGCCGTCGGCGGACTTCTCCCAGCGGCCGTCGATCGTGTCGCCGTCGGCGCTCAGGGTGCCGGTGAAGCGCTGGTGGAAACCGGGCGCGTCCCGCCGGATCCGCCACACCCGGTCGGCGAACGTCATCCGGTAGACCCGGTGCACGCCCCGCGCGTCGGCGTACAGCATGGTGAACTCGTCGGCGGAGTCGTCCAGGCCGATCAGCGCCGTGGTGGGGAACGGGGCGTTCTCCCGCCAGGCCTGCGGCGCGGTGTCCGGCACCGGCTCGGCGTCCGTGACCTGACGCAGGAACTGGCCGTCCTCGACCCAGTCGAAGACCGTCCACCCGGCGCCGAGGCCCTCGACCTTCGGCTGCACCGTCCACCGCCCGACGAGTACGTCGAGTCGCGCGAGCGCAGAATGCCGCTCCTTCATCCCACTACCTCCTCCGGCGTCGATGGGCTCACGCTAATCGCGGGCCCCGACAACGGCCGGGGATTACCGGGTCAGCGGACCAGGCGGCGGATGCACGGCCCGTCGTGGTCGGCGCGGAGGAGGCAGCGCCGGCCGCCGGGTAGCAACAGGTCACAGCAGACCCGATGCCGTACGCCCTGGTCAGCCTGGTCCTGCGCGGGTCGGTCGGTCCGCTGGCGTCCGGCACCATCCAGCCGAATCCGCCGCCACGGCTACGTCCGTGGCTACTCCTCGGGACGACCCCGACCGGTGAACCATCCGGTGCGAGCGCTATCATCGCGATATGGCGATTGGTTGTACTCCCGGGGTAGCTCCGGCTGTGGCGCTATTCCGCTCCCTCGGTGATCCGACCCGGCTGGCCATCCTGCGTCGGATCGCCACCGGGGAGGCGCGCGTGGTGGACCTGACCGGCGAGTTGGGGCTGGCGCAGTCGACCGTCTCGAAGCACCTGGCGTGTCTGCGCGACTGCGGGCTGATCGACTACCGGGCTGAGGGTCGCCAGTCGTTCTACGCACTGACGCGACCGGAGCTGTTGGACCTGCTGCGCTCGGCGGAACAGCTTCTGGCCGCCACGGGCGAAGCGGTCGCCCTCTGCCCGGTCTACGGCACTCCGGCCGACTCCCCGGCGGAGGTGACGGCGTGAGCACATCCATCCGGACGCCGGAGCGTCGGGCGGTGCTGTCCCGGCGCAGCCTGTGGCTGGCCTACGCCACCGCCGGCTACAACCTGTTAGAGGGCCTGGTCGCCATCGCCGCCGGCGCGGCAGCCTCGTCCACGGCACTGATCGGCTTCGGCCTGGACTCGTTCGTCGAGGTGTCCAGCGCCGCCGTGCTGATCTGGCAGTTCCGCTCCCGCGTACCCGAGGACAGGGAACAGCTCGCGCCGCGGCTCATCGGCGTCTCGTTCTTCGCCCTGGCCGCCTGGGTGACCTTCGACGCCGTCCGCTCGCTGCTGGCCGGCGGCGACGCCGACGCCAGCCGCGTCGGCATCGGCCTTGCCGTCGCGTCGCTGCTCGTCATGCCGCTGCTCGTGCGGGCCAAGCGGCGCACCGGCCGCGAACTCGGCTCGGCAACGGTCATCGCCGACTCCACGCAGACCATGCTCTGCACCTACCTGTCCGCGGTGCTGCTCGTCGGCCTGGTCCTCAACGCCGCGTGGGGTTGGTCATGGGCCGACCCGATCGCCGCGCTCGTCATCGCCGGCGTCGCGGTCAAGGAAGGCGTGGAAGCCTGGCGCGGCGAGCACTGCGACGACTGCGCACCGCTACCCGCCAGCGAAGGCTCAAGCTGCGCCGATGGCTGCTGCACTGACCGGAAGCCATGACCATGGCCTGGCTCGCGCTGCTGCTGTACCCATTGGGCCCATGGATCGTCTGCTCTCGATGCCACTGGAAGTCGGCAGTCGCTTGGTCCAGCTCGGCGATGAGGTGAGGTCGGGCCGGCGGTATGCCGCCTCGAGCCCGGACGTCATTCATGCGAAGTAATGCGTCCGTCGCAGCCGCCAGCAGGGCCTGGTGACGGGCAAGCGCCCGGTGGCGCGCTACCGGGTCACTCGCAACGAGGTCGGAGACCCAGGAGAAGTCGCCTTGCAGCGTCGGGAGCACCACGACAGCCTGCCATCCGCCCCGAGCTCGCCCGACACCCGCAACCCGGCTTCTTTAGCGGGAGGTGTCATCGGTGGGGACGGGTTTCGGCCATACTGGTCCGCCATGGACCTGGACGAGTATCAGCGCGGCGCCCTCCGTACTGCCGCTCCACGTGACAAGAGGAACGAGCTGCTCCACCTGGTGCTCGGGCTGGTCGGCGAGTCGGGTGAGATCGCCGAGAAGTTCAAGAAGTGGGTCCGAGACCTCGACAGCGAGGAGTCCCGGATCGACCGGGCCGACATCGCCAAGGAACTCGGTGACGTGCTCTGGTACATGGCGGTGCTCGCCGACTACCTCGATCTCTCGCTGGACGACATCGCGACGGCCAACCTGGCCAAGCTGGCCAGCCGCCAGGGCCGTGGCGTGCTGGGTGGCAGCGGCGACAACCGCTGAGCCGGGGTTTGCCTATGTGGTTGTCAAGCCGCGTTCGGGGGGTATCCCGGCCGGGGGGAGATTCCTACGGCACTACTTCGCCTCCGGGTTGATCGCGCAGGGGTGCGACGTGGTGACCGTGCAGCGGGCGCTGGGCCACGCGAACCCGGCCGTGACTTTGAAGACGTACAGCCACTTGTGGCCGACGGCGGAGGACAAGACCCGCAAGGCTGCGGCGGCGCTGATGGCTGAGACGTTGACCAGCGACAGTTCTGCGGACTATCTGCGGACTGGGGAGGCGTGACATGCCCCCTGACCTGCGAGAATGTGGCCCGCCTAGACGTTGAAGCGGAACTCCACGACGTCGCCGTCCTGCATGACGTACTCCTTGCCCTCGATCCGGACCCTGCCGGCGGCCTTCGCCGCCGCCATCGATCCGGCCGCGACCAGGTCGTCGTAGGAGACCACCTCGGCCTTGATGAAGCCGCGCTGGAAGTCGGAGTGGATGACCCCCGCGGCCTCCGGCGCGGTCGCGCCGACCGGGACGGTCCAGGCCCGCGCCTCCTTGGGCCCCGCCGTGAGGTACGTCTGGAGCCCGAGCGTGCGGAAGCCGACCCGGACGAGCTGGTTCAGGCCCGGCTCGTACTGGCCGATCGACTCCAGCAACTCGCGGGCCTCCTCCTCGGGCAGGTCCACCAGCTCCGACTCGATCTTGGCGTCCATGAAGACCGCCTCCGCCGGAGCGACCAGCGCCCGCAGCTCGTCGAGGAACTCGGCGTTGCCCAGCTCGGCCTCGTCCACGTTGAAGACGTAGAGGAACGGCTTGATGGTGAGCAGGTGCAGCTCGCGCAGGTGCTCCAGCTCGATCTTGGCGGCGGCCGCGCCGGCGTACAGGGTGGTGCCGCCGTCGAGGACGTCGACGGCCTTCTTCGCGGCCTCGACCGCGGCGGCCCGGTCCTTGCGGAGCTTGGCTTCCTTCTCCAGCCGCGGCAGCGCCTTCTCCAGGGTCTGGAGGTCGGCCAGGATCAGCTCCGTGTTGATCGTCTCGATGTCGTCGGCCGGGGAGACCTTGCCGTCGACGTGCACCACGTTCGGGTCGGAGAAGGCGCGCACCACCTGGCAGATCGCCGAGGCGTCGCGGATGTTGGCCAGGAACGCGTTGCCCCGGCCCTGCCCCTTCGAGGCGCCCCGGACCAGGCCGGCGATGTCGACGAACGACACCGGCGCCGGCAGCACCTTCTGCGAGGCGAAGATCTCTGCGAGCTTGCCCAGCCGCTCGTCGGGCAGCCCGACCACGCCGACGTTCGGCTCGATGGTGGCGAACGGGTAGTTCGCCGCGAGCACGTCGTTCTTGGTCAACGCGTTGAACAGGGTGCTCTTGCCGACGTTGGGCAGGCCGACGATCCCGATGGTGAGGCTCACGGGCGGCCAGTCTACGCGGCCCCCGACCTGGCCCTGCCGGCCGGCGTCCCGTCCGGTAGGCGAACCGCCGGTAACCGCCCCCGCACGCGCTGTCAAGGACGGTCACCGGTACGTGGCGGGACGTTGCTACCCTCTTCGGTGCCGTAGGCCCGCGGGGAGGCGTTGTGGACCAGGTGACCGAATTCAACCGGTTGTTCGAGCAGACCCGGCTCGTGCTCGCCTCGATGCACGGAACAGCGGCCACGTCCGGGGCGGACGAGGCTGCCGAGCCGCTGCGGGCGGCGGGCACGGCGGCCGAGGGCCAGGTCGAGGTGGTGCTGGTCGGCCAGCGGGTCGAGTCGGTGCGGTTGGACCCGCGGGTGCTGCGGGCGGGCGCCGAACTGCTCGGCGAGTACGTCGCCCAGGCGGTCAACGCCGCCCTGGACGACCTGCGCCACCAGGCCGGGCAGGCCGGGGCGGAGCCGGCCGCGCTCGACCCGGCCGCGCTCGGCGAGACCCTCGGCCAGCTGCAGGACCAGTCGGTGCGGAGCATGTCGGCGATGAGCCAGGCGCTGACCGACGTGGTGCAGCGGATCCAGGAGGGGGGCCGGTGACCGGCGGATACGAGGTCCACCCGCCCGCGCTCCGCCAGGGTGGCAGCGAGCTGGCGGCGGTCGCCGAGCAGGTGGCCGCCCAGTGGGAGGCGTTGCAGGCCCGCACCGCGGCGATGGGCGACATCTTCGGCGACGACGACGTGGGCGGCCTGATCGGCATGTCGTACCAGGTGGCCGAGGAGATCGCGGGCGAGTGCCTGCGCTCCGTCGTCGAGGGGCTGCGCGGCTTCGGTGCGGGCCTCGGCGTGATGGCCGAGCGGTACGACCTGGCCGAGCAGGACAACCTCGCCAACTTCAGCAACCTGAGCTGGTAGGCGGCGATGGGCATCATGCTCCCCGGCGAACTGGCCGGGCTGCTCAACGAGCTGGGGTACACCTGGCCGAAGTCCGACGAGGCGCAACTGTTCGCGCTGGGCCAGATGTGGCTGGAGCTGGCCGGCTCGCTGCAGCGGACGGCGGCCGAGGGGGCGGCTACCGCGCAGCGGCTGCTCGACGGCAACTCCGGCGAGGCGATGGCCGCCTTCGGGAAGCGCTGGACGGCCGAGGGGTCCGCGATCACCGTGCTCCAGAAGGGCGCCACCGGAGCCCAGATGGTGGCGGCCACCCTCTTCGTCTGCGCCCTGATCGTGCTGGCCCTGAAGATCAACGTGATCGTCCAGCTGACCATCCTACTGATTCAGATCATCCAGGCGGTCGCCACGGCGGGTCCCACCTTCGGCGCCTCGCTGTTGGAGATCCCGGTCTTCAAGAAGCTCACCGACGTGGTGCTCGGAATCCTCGTCGACCAGGCGATCGGGGTGGTGCTCGGATGACTTCCCCACTGCCGGAGCTTTACGTGGCGGTCGACGTGGAGGCGGACGGCCCGATCCCCGGGCCGTACAGCATGATCTCGCTGGGCATGGCCGTGGCGGGCCGGCCGGACCTCAGCTTCTACACCGAGCTGCGACCCATCTCGGACGACTTCGTGCCCGCCGCGCTGGCCGTCTCCGGCCTGGACCGGGACCGCCTGCTCCGCGAGGCGCCGACCGCCGAGGAGGCCATGTCGGCCGCCGCGAAGTGGGTCAACGGCCTGCGGACGATCGGGCGGCCGGTCTTCCTCGCCGCCCCCGCCGTGTGGGACGGCATGTTCGTGCACTGGTACTTCGTCCGGTTCGTCGGCCACAGCCCCTTCGGGGCGACGGGCTCCGGGGTGGACCTGCGCAGCTACTGGATGGGGCTGACCGGCAGCGAGTGGGTGCAGACCCGCAAGGGGAAGATCAAGCACGAGCTGGGCCTGTACGACGTGCCGCACACCCACCACGCCGGGGAGGACGCCGCCGAGCTCGCCCAGGTCTTCGACGCGGTGCTTCGGCACCGAACGGAGGGGCCGGCATGAGCGGCCGGCACGGCGTACCGGGCGGGGCGACCTCGGCCGCCCGGGGCATCATCGCCCGGGCCGCCCGGAGCATGATGCACCAGGCGACGAGGTGGCGGGTGAGGCCGCCGAGTCGGCCGCCGCCCGGACTGCGCGGCGGATCCCGCAGGGCTTCACCGAGCGGCAGTGGACCCGGTTCGCCCGGGGCGCCCGGCAGACCCAGCGGCAGGCCGGACTGCCGGACGGCGACCTGGTCGCGCATGGCAGTCGGGTACGCGGCAGCGCCCGCACCGACTCGGACATCGACGTGGCGCTGATCGTCGACGACGACGCCTTCTTCGACCTGGCCGAGCGTTCCCTCGCGCGCGCGCCGGCCGGCACCCGGCTGCGCAGGACGATGCTGCGCCGGATCAACGAGAACGGTCAGCTCGCCAGCTTCGACCTCGGCACCGACTTCACCGGCCTGCGTCGCCAACTGATGGACGTGCACGTGCCGCACAAGGTGCAGTTCTCGGTGCTGCGGCGCGGCGGGAAGTTCGACAACGGCCCGTTCCTCCCGCTCGATTGAGCGGACCGGCATCTGGCAAGGTGACAGGGTGCAGACGACGTTGCAGTTCCTGATCATGGTGGACGGCCCGCTGGAATCGGCGGAGCTGCTGGACCGGATCCGCACTCGGCTGCCTGACGCGGTGCCCTACCGGCGGGACTCAGTGGACGTCCGGGGCAACCTGCTGGAGATCAACCCCAACGAGGGGGCCGACCCGCGGCTGGCCGCGAGCGACGAGGACGACTACCTCTACTTCAGGTGGCGGGTCGAGCTGACCCCGATGGACCGGACGGTGGACGAGGACCACCAGGTCACGCTGGCCCGGGAGCTGCTCCGGGCGATCGAGGGCCCGCAGGTGCGGGCCACCGTCTGCGCCGCCTTCGAGGACCGGGTCTAGCCGAGCAGCCGGGGCTCGATCCGGGTCTCCCGGACGCTGCCGTCCTCGGCCCGGCTCACCTCGTACGCCGCCACGCCCTCGCGGTCGGCGACCGCCTCGGCCAGGCGGATGCCCCGGTAGACCAGCCCCACCCCGTCGTCGGTGCAGTGGCTCACCGGGAGTGTGCCGTCACCGACCAGCTTGTGCATCAGCGGCCGGCGCTGCTCCTCGGCGTCGTAGTGCACCCCGTTGCCGTACGGCAGCCAGCCCAGCCCGTCGACGAAGGGCCGCAGGGTCGGGCCGAAGCTGTCGGTGGCGCCGCCGAGGTGCCAGCAGATCGACCCGGCGGAGACCCCGCCCAGCACCACGCCGGCCTGCCAGCACTCGTGCAGGATCTCGTCGAGGCCGTGTACCCGCCAGACCGCGCAGAGGTTGGCCACGCTGCCGCCGCCCACCCAGATGACGTCCTGGGCGAGCAGGTGGGCCCGCACGTCCTCGACGGTGGGCATCGGGAAGTGGGCCAGGTGGGACGGGCGGAACCGGGTGCCGGCGAACGCCCCGTAGAAGACGGTGAACGAGGTCGGCTGGTCGCCGACCGCCTGGTTGAGGTAGCAGATCCGGGGCGCGTCACCGGCCTGCGCCAGCTCGGCTATCAGCTCGAAGACCGGGCCGGGCTGCGCGTCGTACGGGCCGCGGCGCCGGCTGGAGAAGCCCATGCTGGTGGCGACGATGGTCGGTTCGCTGGCGGGCACGGTCGTCCTCCCGGTCGGTGACTGGCGGTCACGATCATCCTCCGCCACGCGCGCCGGCCCGCGCAGCCCCGCCCTCCGTCGGCCGGCGCGGCCCGATCGCTCAGCCCTCCGCCTCGGCGGCGGCGAGCAGCGTACGCAGCAGGTCGGCGAGGCGCGCCTGGTCCCCGGGCGACAGCGCGTCGAGGATCTGCCGCTGCACGGCCAGCCCGGCCTCGGCCGACTCCTCGACCACCCGCCGACCGTCGTCGGTGAGGGTGACCCGCAGCCCGCGCCGGTCCGCCGGGTCGGGCGTACGCCGGACCAGGCCGGCCCGCTCCAACCGGTCCAGCCGGCCGGTCATCCCGCCGGAGGTCAGCATCAGCCCGGCGGCGAGCGCCTTCGGCGCGAGCGTGTACGGCTCGCCGCAGCGGCGCAGCGCGGCGAGCACGTCGAACTCGCCGCGGCCGATCCCCCAGCCGGCGTACACCTTTTCCTGGCGGTCGCCGACCAGCCGGGCCAGCCGGTAGATCCGGCCGAAGACGGCCATCGGCTCGGCCGCATCCCGGCCCGTTCCCGACGCCACTGCTCGACGATCGTGTCGACCTCGTCCGTTGCTGCCACTCCCGGATTGTGCCGCACCTCGCACTTCCCCTTTCGCTCGACACTCATTAGCTTAACTCTAAGATACTTAGCGAAAAGATAGGGACGGGATCATGAACCGGCGCTGGACCGACGTCGCGCTGACCGCCGCCGCCCCGACCGCCTGGGGCACCACCTACCTGGTCACCACCGAGCTGCTCCCCGCCGACCGGCCGCTCTGGTCCGGTGCGCTCCGGGCGCTGCCGGCCGGGCTGCTGCTGCTCGCGCTGACCCGCCGCCGACCGCACGGCGTCTGGTGGTGGCGCTCGGCCCTGCTCGGCGCGCTCAACATCGGCGCCTTCTTCCCGCTGCTCTTCCTCGCCGCCTACCGGCTGCCGGCGGGACCGCCGCGGTGCTCGGCGCGGCCCAGCCGCTGCTGTCGCCGCGCTCGGCGTGATCGCCCTGGCACCCGACCCGGCCGGCCGGCGCTGCTCGCCGCGCTGGCCGCACCACTGGGCGTCACCCTGGTGGTGCTGCGACCGGC